>CAYGOE010000073.1:0-8641 GCA_964351405.1 uncultured Muribaculaceae bacterium
CGAACAGTCTCCTGCAAGGCCACATATACCGGTGATTGAGGGCTGCTCGCCCGATGCCGGGGGGTAGGCTGCATCAGATAGATGACAGAGGCTCCCAAAGGAGTACAGAATCCGGCTTACAGACCCACCTTTTTTCTTAAAACAGCTTTGGATGATCTTCGTCAAATTGTTTGAGGATTGCAGATATTATTGCCTCTCTGCAAAATTTGCTCTTTGACTTAACCTTATACTTTTTACAGTATGTATCAATAGCTTCCAACTCTTTGTCATTAAAAAGAATTGTTTTTCTATGCTTTCTAACTCCTGCCTCCCTCTTTTGTCTGAAATATTCAGGATCTGTGGCCGGCTTTAGTTTATCTCTTTTCAAGCTTCTCAATCAAACTCTGTTTATAACTTAAAACACCCTGCAAGCGAAACTTGTTGATTGAGACATCAATCCACTCAATTGCCAACTCCACCCTATCTGTAAGTTCACAAGCCAGGGCAATATTATAAGCGGCAGATGCGGCACGTATTGCATCCTGGTGAGATATCTCCTCTAACCATATATCCATAGCCTCTCTCCATTTGAACTCCAGCGAGAATTCATACGCTTTTTGCCAGGAGGATACAGGATAGACATATAGGTATTTCCCGACGGTTTTCCATTGCGGAAACATATTTGTTACGACATCCTCTCCCAAAGTAGTGGCAACTATTAGCATAGATTTCAACGCTTTATATTTTATTGCATTGTCTCTTGCATCATTTCTGGAGAGAATCTCCCAGATGACTGTGTCTATCTGATCTACGCGTCCTAATCTTTCTGATGTTACTCCATCAAAAACATTGATTACGGTTCTGATCGGGGCAAAAACGTAATTTGACCTGTAAGGTTGATCTACGGGAGATTTCAAGTCACTCATTACTTGTGTTTTACCAACCATCAATGTGTCCACAACTACCAGAATGTCCGAATTGGATGCCGCAGATAGCGATTGAATATACTCCATATTGTATTTGAATCCTTTGGCTGGATAGTGATTAAAAACATAGACAGCTCCCTCATCAAGGTTAAGGTTTTTCTCCAGTGATGAAGCAATCCCTGTTGCAAGATTTGACATTTGGGCAGAGTCGTTTTTAAAAAGCAGATTCTCATCTGTCTCACCTCCAGAGATAGATACATAAACAGATATTGATCTGTTTTCAAAGTTAACAGGGTGAAGTGGGGCAACTCTCTCATCGATGTTAAAGAATTGAATTGCAGGCCCGCAAGAGCTTAAAAAAATAACAGATACCAAAAATATCAGCCCCTTAATAGGATATAATGTTTTCATATACTATAAGTTTTCCCAGAATTTCTTCATTACAACTTCGAGTGTATCGGATATGGCTGTTACAGTTTTCTCTCCTGCAGGTTCGTCTGTTTTTACTCTAACCTCCATCCTGTATGGTCTCTCCATTTTAAAGATGCAACCTTTATCTAAATTGAGCAGAGATCTCTCTACACCCTCTCTTATCTGGTCATAGACAACCTCGGGAGATTTGCTCGTTGCACAAGTTCTTCCGAAAGAGTACTTTGTAACAACAGTATCTATATTCCCAAAATTCTCTATAGCCTCCCTGCAGGCAGCATCATCTCCTGCAAGAAATACAACAGGTACACCAAATTGCCCTGCATAGAGAGAGTTATATGCTGCTTCAAAAAGAGGTCTGTCATTGATTCTAAAATCTAAAACCTTCAGAGACATTGTGTGGGAAAGTGTGCCGTTCTCAACTCCGGCTCTGGAGTGAGCACCAATAAACAGAAGTGCATCAAATGTAGAATCGATTCCCAGAACCATAGTGTGAGGAGTACCAGGGAGTCTGCCTCGAGTAAGCATAGCCCTTTTGTCTAAAAGCAGAGGGTCTACATTGATGTTTCCTGCGTGACCATCTCTTACAATAATTGTAGTCGCCCCGGCTGCAGCGGCACCCTCAACGGCAGCGTTTATCTCCTTAGTAAGAATAGTGGCATTTCTCTCGAAGTGGGGGTGACCGGGGTATATTTCATCAAAATTTACTACTCCGGTAACTCCTTCGAAGTCTACCTGGATCATCACTTTAAGACCTTTCTTAAAAGGTTGGACGCTGTTTTGCTGCAAATTACAAGAGGAGATAACTACCCCTGCAATAATAACCCACAAGAACCCCTTCATAACACAAGAGATTTTAAATTAATATATGGTTACATTTTCATACCACCGCAGACAGATATCACCTGACCGGTTACATAAGAGGATAGTTCACTCGCAAGGAAGAGACACACGTTTGCCACATCCTGAGGGGAGCCTCCCCTTCTTAACGGAATCTGCTCTGCCCAAAGTTTTTTCACCTCATCCGGAAGTTTATCAGTCATATCTGTAAGGATAAACCCTGGAGCTACAGCATTGGAGCGAACTCCTCTTGAGCCAAGCTCCTGAGCAATTGATTTTGTCAGACCAATCATACCGGCTTTTGAGGCCGAATAGTTTGCTTGCCCGGCATTGCCGCCTACACCAACCACAGAACTCATGTTTATGATTGAACCGGCTTTCTGCCTCATCATTACAGGAGTAACAGCGTGCACATAGTTAAAGGCACTTTTGAGATTGATATTTATGACCATATCCCATTGCTGCTCGGACATTCGCATCATAAGACCATCTTTGGTAATACCGGCATTGTTAACCAGAATATCCAGCTTACCAAACTCTTTTACAACGTCCTCTACAACCTTATGAGCTTCATCAAATGAGGCAGCATTGGAGGCAATTGCAAAAACCTTCACTCCATAACTCTCAAGCTCCTTTTTTGTAGCCTCTGTATTATCGTCAATCACAAGGTCGGTAAAGGCAATATTTGCACCCTGTGATGCATACTTTACTGCTATCGCCTTTCCTATACCTCTGGCAGCGCCGGTAATAAGGGCCACCTTTCCTTCAAGTAATTTCATAGTTTAAAGTCTATTTTAATTTTAAAATCAAACAAAAGTTGCTGTCAGATCGTACTCATCTGCACTATCTATTCGCACATCAACAAATGTACCAATAATTTTGCTAGGATTGAAACCGTTTAAAAAAATATCCGATCCAATAAGAATCTCTCCGTCAACTTCGGGGCTCTCACCCACGCTTCTTGCTGTAAAAACGCCATCACTGAACGAGTCAACCAAAACTCTTTCTATCTTCCCTTTCCGTGACAAATTGAAATCCAATGAGATATGTGATTGGACCTCCATTAACCTCTGGTACCTCTCCTGTTTAACTCTTTCAGAAATTGAATCATTAAGATTATTTGCACCCCAGGTACCATCCTCCTGAGAGTAGGTAAATGCTCCTAGTCTCTCAAATTTTGCTTCAGAGATAAAATTGATCAGCTCTTCAAATGCTCCTTTACCCTCACCCGGATGTCCAACAATCATTGTTGTTCTTAATACAATTCCCGGTACTCTCTCCCGGAATTTTTTTACTAAAGAGCGGATACTCTCTCCATCAACAGATCTTCTCATATTTGCAAGAACCTTATCGTTTATGTGTTGAAGCGGGATATCTAGGTATTTACACATCTTTGGATTTGAAGCCATAACATCAAGAACCCTCTCCGGAAATGCCGCCGGATATGAGTATAGAACTCTTATCCACTCTATGCCGTCAACATCACAAAGAGCCTCCAAAAGTTGAGCGAGCCTCCTCTCCTTATATTGGTCTACGCCATAGTAAGTTGTATCCTGTGCAACCACAATGAGCTCTTTAACACCACTCTCTGCAAGGTGTTTTGCCTCATCCAAAAGATCATCTAAAGGCACCGACGTATGAGTGCCTCTGATAAGGGGGATTGAACAGTATGAGCAAATACGGTCGCAACCTTCTGATATTTTTAAATATGCGTAGTGCGGTGGAGTTGTCAGGTATCTTCTGTTGTTAAGCAGAGAGTTCCAACCTTTACCGAGTGCTTGCATAACAGAGCGGGCATCAAATGCACCAAAAAAGCCGTCTACTTCAGGAATTTCGGCTTCAAGTTCAGTTCGGTATCTCTGAGAGAGACATCCAAACACAAAGATCTTCTTGGTATATCCCCGATTTTTAGCATCAACAGCTGCAAAGATTGTCTCGACAGACTCCTCCTTGGCATCTTTAATAAAGCCACAGGTGTTAATAATAACAGCACCAACCCTCTCTTTTGAAAGCTCTCTGCCCTGAGGTAATATTTCAATACCTGAATCAAAAATCTGTTTAAGAAGATGTTCCGAATCAACTCTGTTCTTAGAGCAGCCTAATGTTATCAGTTGTATTCTGTTAAACATCTACTACTCTTTTGCAGGGCTCTCCCTCTCCTCGGGTTTCTCGAAATCGAGAGAAGCATATTTTTTGAGTTGACTATACCAGTCAACAACTTTTTTCATATGAGAGACATAAAAGCGATCTCTGTCATAATCCGGAAGTGCCTTTTCAAAGAATGCTTTGAGGGCATCCGGTGAAGATTTTGACTGAGGTGCATCGTTCTCACCAAGAAGTTCTCTCATCTTTTCAAACACTACCATCAAAGATACCTCCTGGTCACTGGTATAGATTGAGATTTCCGAAAGAGTTGTAAGCCTTGCATTAAGTCCGTATAGGTTTCTTTTCCCGGTGGATAGAGATTCTGCAATCACACCTGCATTTGCCTGGGCTACGAAACGAAATAGACCGGGCTCTCCGGCTATAGATAAAATTTTTTTTAAATCTGTCTTACTCATATTATTATGGATATTTATAACCTTGTCTCTTAAGATATACCTCTATCTCTCTTTATTTTATCATATGCCTCGGAGATTAGTTTGAATCTCTCTTCGGAAGATTTTTGTATATCGGGACCCAAATGTGAAACTTTATCCGGGTGGTGTTTTCTTGCAAGATGTTTGTAAGTTTTTTTAAGCTCTTCGTCTGTAATGCATTTATCAACCTCTAAAATCTGATAAGCGGCATCTATACCACTATCAAACATTGCAAATATAGCTTCGCTTTCACGGTGCGAAAGTGATATCGCCAGGGCAATCTCTCTAAGAACCTTCAGCTCCGATGTACTTACCAGGCCATCTGCTTTGGCAATACCTGTGAGGTAGTGAAGGAGTTGAATTCTCACCTCTACGTTCATATAGCGTTGAACCTGAGCTCCAATTGAATTTATATCTACCTCTCTCTTTAAAATATCCTGCAGATATTTTGTTGCTTCGGCAGCTGCATCAACTCCGAAATTTGATATCATAAATTTTTTAACATAATCCAGCTCAGATTTCATAACCCTCCCATCTGCCTTCATAACTGCAGATGAGAGCACAAGCAGTGTTACAAGAAAGCTGTTTCTCTCTTCTGTTCTTGAGTAGACTCCCCTTTGAGCGGCAAAACCCCCGGCCCCTTGCTCCTCACTCTTTGAACCTCCCTCAAGTAAGGAGGCTATTGAATACCCGATAACCCCTCCAATAGGTCCGCCTAACGCCCACCCTATTGCTCCACTTATCCATTTCCCGTATCCCATACGTTATCTTTTAATTTTCATCTGATTTAAAACCTGTAAAATCTGAGGCAAAACTGCTCTTTTTCCATCTGTATAGACAACAAAGTCGGCCCTCTGTAGTCTCTCTACATCGGAACACTGTCTATCCATCCTCTCTTTAACCAACTCGCGCGAGACTCCGTCTCTCTTTATAACTCTTTTAATTCTAAGCTCCTGAGGGGCTGTAACAACCATTACTTTATCTGCAATATGATGAAATACAGGTGACTCAAAAAAAATTGCACTCTCAAATACTACAATATCTGAGCCATCATCCCTTCTGGCCATCTTCCAAGCTTCAAAATCTGCTAATACTCTGGGATGAACAATCTCATTGACCCTCTTTAAAAGTTCCGGATTGGGGAAGATTTTTGCTGCCATAATATCTCTTCTTATAACTCCATCAGGAGCAATATCATCTCCAAGAAGCTCGATAAGATTAGCAAGCAGCACTTTATCTGTATAATAAAGTTCTTTAGCCCTATTATCTGCAATATATGAAGGAATGCCAAGCCGGGCAATAACTCTTAGTACATAAGATTTCCCGCTGCCAATCCCTCCCGTGCAAACCAGACATACCATTTTTTAGAATTTTAATTATTAACTAGTGTGTTTGGATAGACTTTACAATCTACATACCCGGGGTATAGCGTATAACCTAAAATCTCCGCGGGTAAGTTCTCTAGAACTGGAGTCATAACAGTGTCAGATACTCCCTCTATACTTTTGTAGTTTATATATAGTGATGCTGAGAGCAATGAGAGTGGTTCTCTCTCTGTGAATGGGAATCTGTAGGTAATGCGTATTTCTGATGGCATAAGCCGGCAGAGGAAACCCTCCGGCAGGTTAATCATCGTTACCGGCAACAAAATCTCTTTCTCTACATACCTCTCAACATTCATAGAAAAAAGGAGCTCTTTTGGAGAGATGGTAATTCCTGAGACAGGAGTAAAGCTTACCACTCCACTTATGGAAGTGCTGACATTTTTCATTACAATTAATTGAGTGTATGCAGAATCTACTTTGTCCAGCTCAGATTGTTCTCCGTACATTGTAACTCTCAAAGGTTCTAATTTAAACTCCCCTTTTTGCATATATTGGTCCCTGAAAGAGATTCTGGCTTTAAAAACAACAGGAACCTCCTTGGAAATCACTCCGGGAAAAAGAAAAAAGAGAGTGTCTGTGCTGAGATACTCAACCTGAAGCTTGTCTGCTGTTGCTTCGGAGATGTGAGCTCTTATATCTGAAGTGAGAAGATAGTAGCTATCTTTTTCACCAGGCATCTTTTTGAAAAGCTTATTATCCGGTGAGAGTACTAATGAAGCATCAACTCTGTTGTACCTGTATTTCAGGATGTAGAAACCGGATGCTCTCGCTCTTAGTGTAAGTTTATTGATGGATTGAGAATCCTCTGATTTACCGCTCATTGAGGATTTTGCAACTACAGTATATTGAAAGAGTTGGCTATAGTCGTCTGAGAGGTTATGTACACTCCATATAACAAAAGCAAGAAAGAGACAGAACAAGAGTTGTAAAAATCGTCTGCCTCTTTCGTAACTGATTATGGAGCTGTTAAGCTTAAACATAGCTTTAGGGAAACTATTTACCGGCTGTAATATCGCTGATATCCTTTACAATAGCCGATTTATCAATTCTTAGCTTAACATTTGAATCAACCTCCACAAGGACATATTGCTCCTTTACCTCTACTACAACACCATATATTCCACCGAGAGTTACCACTTTATCTCCTTTTTCAAGACTGCTCCTGAATTTGGCAAGCTCTTTCTGCTTTTTTTGCTGAGGACGTATCATAAAGAAGTACATTACAACAAAGATAAGACCCATCATAACCAGAAAGCTCCAGTTTCCTGAACCTGCTTCTGTTGTTTGTTGAAGAATTACAAAAAAATTCATACTGTTCATTTTTTAAAATAAGATTATGCAAATTTAACTATTCTGACGACCCTACCAAACCTCTTCCACTTTTTTCTATCTTACCTTCATCCTTAAGAGCGAGCAAGATTTTATCAAGCATTCCGTTGACAAATACTTTACTGTTAGGGGTACTATAAAATTTAGAGAGCTCTACATATTCATTTATAGTCACTTTTATAGGTATATTTGGGAAAGTGACTGCCTCAGCAATACCCATTACAATAAGCGCAAGATCTGTAGCAGCGAGCCTGTCTGTCTCCCAATTGAGCACATACTTGGACATAAGATCTGTATATTCTGCGTATCTAATCATTGAGACATTCAAAAGGCGAATAGCGTAGTCCCTATCTTCACTCTTTAAAAAGAGAGAGGGGTGATCTATAGAGCTATTCTCTTTTAATGAGTGGAGTCTTTTTGTTATTACATTTATTATAAAGGCTAAATCATCTGTCCAATAGAGGTTCGCATCTTCCAGCAAAGTGTAAAGCTCATCTGACTCCTCCAGCTCCTCTTCAAATATTGTTGTAACAAGTTTCATATCCTCTTCAAAAGAGCTTTCAGAAGACTCCATATAGTTAGAGAAGTACTCTTTGGAGAGTACTGATGCATAAATTTTCTTCACAAAAGAGTCATACTCTCTCCAGTAGAGAGCTCTTTTACTACAAAAACCTGTGATATCTACATCATTCTCCAACAAAGCGATAAGTCTGTTATTGATAAATTTCCTGTTTGGGTCAATCTCCTGAGGAGTGGGATGAAATTTCTTTAACCCTGCATCTATCTTTTGCTCTGCAACATTTTTAAATGCAGAAGGTAAGGATAGTAGAAAGTAATAGAGTTCAAGTGACTTGTCACAACTTAGAATTAGCTCCTTTTCTGCTGCCAGAAAAGAGTCTGACCCCGAATTTATACGACTGAAAAGAACTTTAAAAACCTTAATGCGAATCAATCTTCTGCTGATCATAAAAACAATAATTATCAAATATTTTACAAAGATAGATTTTTGTGGATAAAAAATAATTTTATCTTTGTGAGACAAACTTAAAAACAACGAAAATGTACTTCGAGGATTTTGACAATGCAGATTTGCAAGAGCGCAATGGAGATGATGTTTATTCAAAACCGGTAAGAGCAGGTAAAAGAACTTATTTCTTTGATGTTAAAGCAACTA
>CAYGOE010000074.1:0-8168 GCA_964351405.1 uncultured Muribaculaceae bacterium
AAGCTTCCACGGTTGCTCACTATAAATCTTTCTCTTATTATATGTTGCCCCTCTGCCAGTAGATTAAAATAGTAGTGTAACGACGATCTTCTCACCTCCCTGTAATATAACTCTCTATAGCCGGACCTCTCTTCTACAGGTACAAATGAGGCTGGAGTATCAGATATAAAGCTCACATAAGATCTGTTCTCTGAGTTTTGAATCATCGAAACCACCTCAATAATATCTCCGGGATTGATGGTAATACTATCTTTTATCTCTTCAAGACCCTCTTGACCATTTTTTACTACTACTTTGTAAAATGAGCTCTCCACAGACAATCCGTTGGCAAAACTCTTCACATCAATATCCCGTTTGACATAGTTGTGCTGAATATAGAGAAATTCCGGTTCGTTACTCCTTTTATTCACAGTTACAACACCTCTCTTATTGTCAACTTTATATCTGGTAACAAATTTTGACCTCTCAACCGGAGCAGTACCTGGAGAACCACTTGCCCTCATTAATGCAGTAACAGCATCGGTCAAATAGAGACCACTTCCCCAATACTGATTCTCTTTCTGGAACAGAATCCATCTGGCAATCCCTGAGACCATCTCCTTATCTCCAAAATCTGCAAACAGATTAAGCAGAAACGAGTGTGAAGAGATCTCATTGGTCACCATCCCCCTAAAAGGCAAAACTGCATTTGGGAAGTAGTATCCTGTAGTGCTGTTTTTAATGGCATACTCCCTTATCGATTTTATATACCTGGACGCTGCCTCATCTCTCCCATACACACCAAGTGCAGAAGCAATATATGCATTCTCCATTACGTGCTTTCTTATACCTTCCTTTTCATATGCATCAAGGTAAATTGTAATGATAGCTCTCAGTGAATCAGATATTTCAAACTGAGGAAACAGAGATCGGACTCTTATGTAAATAGCGAACAGCAGAGGTGTACTTGCCGTCGGATATTTCTCTTTTCTCTCAATATGAAGTTTATGCTGATATAAAAAATGGGTATCTATCGTCTCTACACTTTTCTGAAGTAATCTCTTCTCCTGATCATTGTATGTAAATCCGGCAATCTTCTGAATTTCATTAATCTTCTCCAAAAAAAGATAGGAGAGATAATAGATTCCATTCATCCCCGGAAACCAGCAATAGAATCCATAGTTGTCTGTCAGATTTTCGAACTGAGTAAAAGCCATCTCCCGGAAAGTCTCATATCCCGGCTCTTTAAAATATCCCTTAGCATACAGAGCACTTAGATAGGAGAAGAGATCTTTAGACTCCGGATTTTTCATCATCTCAAGCTCGTTTGATAATATATTAACAGGAGAGGAGACCCTTAACTCCACGCCCTTTAAATCACTGCTTTGCGGGCAGACTGCATGGGTAACGCTAAATTTGTAATTACCAGCCTTTTCCAAAGGGTGAACCTTAACCGTAGCAATATCTCTCCAGGCAGGAATAACTTTAATAATATGCTCCTCTCCGTCGGAATAATTATCGGAAATAAGCATAATTCTCAACTTAAGAGAGTCCGGGTTAGTTAAACCTAGTCTGATTTTTTGAGGGATAAATATTTTCCACTCAATTTTTTTCTGTTCTCCGGGCTCAAGAGAGATAACACGGGAGCCGATCTTTGTCTCACCCATCTCGCCGGTATATGCTTCACAAGTTGTCTTTAAAACCTCTTTACTCAGGTTTACAGCTATACTCTCAACAAACAGAGTGTCTCCTTCCCGAATAAACTTAGGAAGATTTGACTGCAGCATCAAATCTTTATTTACAATAAACTCTTCCCGGATAGTACCGTTTTTAAGATCCTTATCATGAGCCATCATAAGGAGCTTGAACGTAGATAGAAGATGCGATGTATTAAACTCAATATTCACATTACCCGATTTATCAGGATAGAGATGCGGCTTAAAAGCAAGCCTCTCATTAAAATTCCTTCTAAGATCCAAATTAACTTTATTGCTTTCAACTTCACCATCATACCTCATAACGGGACTCTCTTTAAGAGCAATTGGAGAGTATGCAGCAAAAAACGGTAACTCATCTTCAAGCATATTAAAGTTACCTGTAGGAAACCCTCTTCCACCTGTAAAGCTCGCTGAATTACGGATATACCATTCCGGATATCTGACTCTTATATTTGCAGATATATTAAAACTATTCTGATTCCATTTCTCATTTGCTTTATCATATATAGAGACCATAAGTTCGGCGGAGGAGACCGGGTTGTTATTATGATCCCGCAGTTTTACTGTTATAGTCTCGTTTGTGGATGGTAAATAACTCTTTTTGAGATTACTGACATAAAGTTGTAACGGCTTAATCTCATTTGAATATATTCTGTATTTTTGAGTATCGGAGTATGTTTTGCCTTTTAGAATAGAGTTAACCGATAGATATACCTCTTTAGAATTGGTTTCCGGAATATCGTAGCAGAAACTTCTCATACCCTTTTCAATCACTAACGGGCGCCGGTGTATTACAGAATCAGTGTCAATTATCTCCATTTGGGAGTATAGTTTGTCTGCTGTTGTCCCTAAGATAAATTGAATCTTATTAGAACTATCCTTATCGCTGAACGGATAGAAGAGATAATCTGAGCCATCAGGCACCACTGTGTCATTCAGGTGAAAAAGGGTAAAGAGAAACGAGTCTTTTATAACCGCTCCTGTATTACCATATATGGCAGAGTTAAAGCTGTATCGTCCACTCTTAATGTTAGAGAAATCGGGTATAATCTCCTCCCACGTCTTTATCTCACCCGAGAGTTTAATCTCCGGATCCTCTTTATTGAGTGATACTATCTTATAATCTCCCTTAAGATGAATTTTTTCACGTGAGGAGTTGTATGCATCAATTCTGAAAGAGTGGTTGTGCTGTGCACAGATTATTCTCTTTGCTGATGTATTGATATTAAAGGGCTCTTCCCCTACAACTATCGATTTTGTGTGAATCAGGGATTCTGAGCTAAGAGAGGATGCAGTTATCTGAACTTGGTATACAGCCTTGTTTATTTTATATCTGTTGTAAAATGAGTCCAGGGTGAAGTTAAGTGGTATTTGGAAATTTCCCAGAGAGTCGCTTATTTTCTCAGATGTTGTGACAGATCCAAAATAGACATTCCGCCAACTCCTTTCTACAAGCATTCCAGCCACGATCGTATAAGAGATTTTCACATTACTCATAGGAAATCCGGAGTAGGAATTTATATTGCCGTAAATAATTACACTATCTCCAAATTTATACTCACCCTCAAGATCTTGGGTAGTGATATAAAAAGAGTCTCTTTTATACTCTTCTACTCGGAACGAGTATCGTCCGGCAGGATTACCGGTTTCATCGGAAGCATATGTTCCCACAATGGAATACTCTCCGTTTCCACCACTCTCTCCAATAGAAAAAAACCCGGATGCAGAACCAAATTCGTTTGTGAGCAACTCTTTTGATTCTACAATAACACCTTTTTCGTTCTTAAGAGATAGTGTTATTTTTTCATTGCTATTGACTCTTAATTTATTAGAGGCATCATTATATGATATAATTTTAAAAAAGAGAGTATCCCCCGGTCTGTATAATTTACAATCACTAAAGATATCAATATAGTTTTCTCGTCTTTTGATATCTCTGTTAAACAGATAATAATCTAAATGGGAGTAAGGTCCATATTCGCCTGTTTTATAATAGACAGATCTTTTGGAGTTTATATCTTTTATTAAATCAACCGGAGTAAACCCGTTTAAGATCAGATTATACTTTTTCAAAACTCTCATTGAATCAGTCACAAAAAAGTGCTGATTTTTCATCTCCTCTGCAAAGGTAATGCTCCCTATCTCCAAAGGCTTCCCACTTTCAAAATCGGCCAGATAAAATGAAAAGTTATTATTAATAAATCGGTAAACAGCAGCACTCTTAGAGATGAAAACCCGTGAGATATAGCTCAGTTTACCATTTTCTCCGTCAACTTTTATGATATAGATACCCTCTTCCGGAATTGTCAACGGATAGTAGTATGTGTTAAAAACTGCAAAACGTTTGGTTTTGAGATTAAGACCCGCTTTTGAAAGCAGAGTTGCATCAGCATTCAGAATTGAATCAATCTCGTTTTCTCTCCGGAAGAAATTAGCTGCTGCAAGAGGGGAGGAGTGATTACCAACTTTGTAGATTGTGATCTCTGCGCGGCTTATGTTTCTATGTGCAATTTTCAGGTCAAAACTCTTCCCTGGATATAGCTGGTTAGGGTGTATCGTAAAGATAGATTTGCTGAGGATTCTCTTCTGAACCGAAACCAACCCCGGGATACCTAAACCCTTTGGGTGTTTTTTTATCCAGTAATCACAATAATCGTAAAGCTCTCTATATTTGATAGAGAGAGAATCAGATACAATACTTCCATCACTTCTGTTATCTGCAGATAGTTTATTCTCTGTTATTTTTGCCAACTCATAAACAAAGAGGGTAACATTCCTGTAACTCTTATGTTTTTCAATCACCATTTGATACTCCTGTTTACGGATCTCATCTGTCAGTCTGTTCCCTTCATAAGGAGAGGTGCTGGTGTATTGGCGAATCTTTGAAATCAGGTAATTATCTATGTTACTCTTTTGATAACTCAATAGTTCGTTAAAAAGAGAGTCTCTAAGTCCATTATATTGATTGAATTTTTTTATGTTTAACAGATTCTTTGAAAGAAATTGGGAGTATTCAACATAATCTCTCTCCTGTATAGACATTATAATATTTACCAGAACATATTCGTAAATAGATGGATTGCTGTAGTCATTCATAAAAGATTGACTGGTAACTAATTTGACCCAATTGCTCCTCTCTTCTCTTTTTAGCTCTTCTATTAACTGAAGAATCTTCTCAATAAATGCTAGTTTATTATCTGACGCACTCTCACTGTTGTCGAAAAGGGAGTCGTTTTCATAGGTGTTAAGATGCTTCAGGAGATAGCTTCTATAGATTGCACGAGCGACAGGGTCTTTGAAATCATCTGTTTTTTTCACAAACTCCTTTATAATAGGTACTCTCTCCTTCCAGTTAATCCTGTTAGTATTTTCAATAATAATAACTGCAGACAATACCATATATTGGTAATGATTGGTCTCATTGGCTAAATCGTATACTTTTTTTGCCTGAGATATTGCAGTTGCAGGCAGATTGGCTACTTGCGCTCTCTCTACACTTTTCCACAATTCATCAATTTCTTTAATCATCTTCTCTCTGCCCTGTGAAAAACCAGAATAGGAGAATAGAGAAAAAAGTATAACTCCCAGAGAGAGGCTAATGATTCTAAAGGTTTTTTTTGATTGCATATATTGCTATATTTTAGAGCGTTAATATACAGACATTTTTAATTTTATCAAAAAAAATTGCATAGTTTGTATTATTTAATACATTTGCAACTCATAAGACAAATGACACCGAACACAATGATATCGCACAACGCAACTTTCTTTTATTATTATTACTTCTTTTATAGCAAAAGGGGCGGATGCGTTATTGTATAATATGTAAAACATAGACTAATAATGTGGAGGCCCCGAATTTCGGGGCCTTTTTTTTTAATACAGGCCAAATGAAGACAACCACCCAAACGTTACCCCTTATAAAAGCATCGTCAAGAACCGATGCTGTTCAGGAGTACTACTTCTCCCGCAAACTCAGGGAGATTGAGCAGATGCGAAAGGCAGGAGCAGATATTATCAATCTTGGAATTGGAAGCCCCGATCTTCCACCATCTGCAGAGACCATTTTTACACTCTCCAGAAGCGCCTTTAATCCCAAAAATCACGGTTACCAAAGCTATCAGGGGATTAGTGAGCTTAGAGAGGCATTTGCCGGGTGGTATTAAAGATATTTCAAAGTAGAGTTGAATCCAGACTCGGAGATTTTGCCACTAATCGGCTCCAAAGAGGGGATTATGCACATAAGTATGACCTTTATCAACCCCGGTGACGAGGTTCTGGTACCCGACCCGGGGTATCCGACCTACTCATCTGCAACAAAACTCTCCGCAGGCGTTGTAAGAAACTATTCACTCACAAAAGAGGGTGGCTGGTACCCCAATATTAAAGAGCTGGAAAAGAGTGACCTGAGCCGGGTTAAAATGATGTGGATAAACTACCCGCATATGCCTACCGGGACAAAAGCTACTGTCAAGCTGTTCCAGGAGCTTGTGGCATTTGCCCGTAAGCACTCTATTCTGCTATGCAACGATAATCCATACAGCTTCATTCTCAACAAAGATCACCTCTCTCTCCTATCAATAGAGGGGGCAAAAGAGGTTGCCCTGGAGCTTAACTCCTTGAGTAAATCTCACAATATGCCGGGATGGAGAATTGGGATGATTGCGGGGCATAGTGGTTACATCAAGGATATCATAAAGATTAAGAGCAATATGGACTCGGGGATGTTCAAACCGCTTCAGTTGGCAGCGGTGACCGCTCTCAATAGCGGAGATGAGTGGTATGACTCTGTAAATATTGGATACGAAAAGAGGAGGGTTATTGCAGGTAAAATTATGGATGAGCTTGGTTGCCGTTATGACGGTAATCAGTGCGGGCTCTTCCTTTGGGGAGAGGTTCCGCACTACTGCAAAAGCGCAGAGGAGCTCACAGATCATCTGCTTTACAACTCAAATGTATTTATAACTCCGGGACTCATTTTCGGTACTAATGGAGAGAGGTATATAAGAATCTCACTATGTGCTCCGGAAGAGCTTCTCGAGAGCGCTCTTGAGAGAATAAGAAGATCTCATAAGGTGAAAAATGTAATATAAACATCTAAAATATAAGAATATATATATGAATATTTCAATTATTGGCCCGGGTTTGATAGGGGGGTCGTTTGCACTTGACCTTAAGAGTGGTGGTTTGGCAAATAGAGTAATAGCTGTGGATACCAATCCGGAGCACCTCTCAAGAGCAATAGAGTTGGGTCTTGCAGATGAGGGGGCCTCGCTGGAAGATGCCGTGAACTGCTCGGACCTAATAATTCTGTCTGTTCCGGTAGATAAGATTAAATCACTTCTACCCTTGATACTCGATATGGTGGTTGGAAGCAATAAGATAGTTGCAGATATGGGGTCAACCAAACTATCAATTGCAAAGGAGGTTGAGAGCCACCCTGCAAGAGGGAGGTATGTTGCACTTCACCCAATTGCCGGTACAGAGTTCTCCGGCCCGGATGCTGCTTTGTGCGGGCTGTTCAGGAATAAGAATGTGATAATTTGTGACAGAGAGCTTTCGGACAGAGATGCCTTGGATACCATTACATCTATACTTAGCTCTACTGGTATGAACATCTCCTATATGGACTCGGCAAGTCACGATTTGCACGTGGCCTATGTGTCACACATTTCACACATTACATCCTTCTCTCTCGCGTTGAGCGTGCTTGAAAAGGAGAAGAGTGAAGAGAGTATTCTCACCCTTGCTGCCAGCGGATTTGAGTCTACAGTGAGGCTGGCTAAAAGTAACGCTAACACCTGGTCATCAATATTTCTGCAAAATTCAGAATATATAACAGAGGTGCTGGACTCCTATCTAAACAAGATGAATCTCTTTAAAAAGTATATCAATGAGGGAGATTCAGATGCCCTCATTAGGTTGATGAATGAGGCAAATGAGATAAAAAAAATACTAAATAAATAGAAAAAAGCTAAACTAAATGAAAGAGAAACTTAAGATCAAAAAAATTGAGGAGTGGCCCCTCTACAAGGGGCGTCCTCTCACCATTTGCGGCCCTTGCAGTGCAGAGAACGAAGAGCAGGTTATGGATACAGCCCGCCAGCTTGCCAATTTAAACAGGGTGGATATCTTCCGTGCCGGCATCTGGAAGCCACGTACCCGCCCAAATGCCTTTGAAGGTGTGGGCAGAGAGGGGTTAAAATGGCTTAGGGATGTTAAAAGGGAGACAGGGCTTCCTACTGCCACCGAAGTTGCAAACTCGACCCACGTAAATGATGCCCTTAAATTTGGAGTTGATGTGCTGTGGATAGGGGCGAGAACATCTGCAAACCCTTTTGCAATGCAGGAGATTGCAGATGCTTTAAGTGGAGTTGAGGTGACGGTTCTTGTAAAGAATCCGGTAAATCCGGAGCTCAATTTGTGGATTGGAGCTATTGAGAGGATAGCAAGAGCAGGTATCACTCAAAT
>CAYGOE010000075.1:0-8058 GCA_964351405.1 uncultured Muribaculaceae bacterium
TTGAAAAGAACAATATTACTCTATTTTATTCGTTTACAAAGAATAATTATATATAATTACTGTTGATAATGCAATACCTAACCGGCTTGGATTCAGATTTTCTGAGAGCAAGGGAAGGTTGCTGGAAAATATTGTATTCATCGAGCTGCAGATGGGGATTTTGACAAAGCCGCCGGAAGGAATGTCGATAATTCCTGCGTATAAATGGCTTCTTACCAGTGGGTGATAATATCGATAATCGATTAATTATTAAAGGTGTCCAAAAATTATTTTTGGACACCTTTCTCGATTGTGCTCATTAATCTATTTGAGCCTGTAAATAATTACTTTCTTCCGTAAACGGCTAGGTCACCAAGCTCCTCTTCTATACGAAGGAGTTGGTTGTATTTTGCCATACGATCTGAGCGGCTTAGAGAGCCGGTTTTGATCTGGCCTGAGTTGGTGGCAACTGCTATGTCGGCAATTGTTGAGTCTTCGGTTTCGCCGGAGCGGTGTGATGTTACAGATGTGAATTTGTTGCGGTGTGCAAGTTCAATAGCGTCAAGGGTCTCTGTAAGTGTACCAATCTGGTTAACTTTAATTAGGATAGAGTTTGTACAGCCAAGGTCGATTCCTTTTTTAAGGAACTGAACGTTAGTTACAAAAAGATCGTCTCCAACCAGCTGAATTTTTGAGCCTAAAACATCGGTAAGAAGTTTCCATCCATCCCAGTCCTGCTCATCCATTCCATCTTCGATAGAGTCGATAGGGTACTTCTCTGTAAGTGATTTAAGGAACTCTACCTGAGCAGCTGCATCTCTCTTTGCACCGTTAGGGCCTTCAAATTTTGAGTAGTTGTAGATTCCATCTTTGTAGAACTCACTGGCTGCGCAGTCAAGAGCTATTGTAATATCTTTACCCGGCTCATATCCTGCCTTTTTAATTGCTGCAATGATTGAATCGAGAGCATCTTCGGTTCCGTTAAGAGCAGGAGCAAACCCACCTTCGTCACCTACTGCTGTGCTCAGACCTCTGTCGTGGAAGATCTTCTTAAGATTGTGAAACACCTCTGCACCCATTCTTAACGCCTCTTTGAAGCTTGGTGCTCCAATAGGGCGAATCATAAACTCCTGAAAAGCGATAGGAGCATCTGAGTGAGAGCCACCGTTGATGATGTTCATCATAGGAACAGGAAGGGTAACAGCGTTAGTACCACCTATATATCTGTATAGAGGAATCTGAAGATAATCTGCAGCAGCACGGGCAACAGCAAGAGAGACACCCAAAATGGCGTTTGCACCTAATTTAGATTTTGTAGGGGTTCCATCAAGTTCTATAAGGTATTTATCTATCTGTACCTGATTAAGTGCGCTCATTCCCATAATGGCGGGAGCAATAATCTCATTTACATTCTTAACTGCATTGAGGACACCTTTTCCCATATAGCGAGACTTGTCGCCATCTCTCAGCTCAATAGCCTCGTTGATGCCGGTTGATGCACCTGAAGGAACAGCTGCTCTACCGAAAGCTCCCGAAAGGAGTTGAACATCTACTTCGATTGTTGGATTTCCGCGTGAATCGAGAATTTCGCGGGCGTGTACATTACAAATTTCCATAATTGCTTTAATATTTGTTGTTAGTTGTTAGTTCTTAAATAATTCTGTTTAGTCCCTGAGCATATAATCTACAGTACTCACAACCCTAACCACCTTTATCTGAGGTGTGTTGGCATCTCTGTCGGTTATTGTAAACTGACCCTGATTTGCCCTTTTGATTTTCCCAAGCTTGCTGTTTGAATCTGTAGCAAATTTCTCTGCAGATGCTCTGGCGCTCTTTGTTGCCTCCTCTATCATAGACGGTTTAATGTCGTTGAGCAGAGTGTACATATATTGTGTCTGATACTGATAGTCGCCGGCAAGAAGCGCTATCCCCCTTTGTAGAAGTTCAGACTGACTTGAGATGATCTTCATCACCAGATCTACTTTATCTGAAGTGACTGTAAGTATGCTTGTTATATTGTATCGGTATGAAGATGGCTGGCTCTGGTATCTCTCTGCACTCATATCTATTATCGAGGGTGCAGATACGGTTATTTCGCTATCTTGTAGGCCTTTACTAATAAGATATTCGCTAATGATTTTATTCTTTTCGCTGATTGCTTTATACAAAGCAGGAAGGTCGTTTCCAATCTCTTTATATACAACCGGCCAGATAACTCTGTTGGCAGGTACCTCAACCTCTGCCAGCCCTTTAACGCTGACAACCCTGTCATAAGATTTTAAAGATATTACTGCACTTTTTATGAAAATGCCAAGTGCGATGAGTCCTATCATTATAAACAGACCCGGAAACAGTGATTTTTCGTAAATATTACTTCCCATAATTTTTAACTAAATTTGTGAAAATTAGCAACCCAACACTAGCAAATATCAAGCCATGAAAACTAACCTTAAATTACTGTTAACATTATTGTTAACTCTTATTCTACTCCCTTGTGCTTACTCTCAGAGCAATAATAATCTAAGAGTTGTAAGGGGCAAGACAGATACAGTTACAACATCAACCCACTATGTGGTTGGGGTAGCAGCGCCGGGCTCAAGCATATATGTCAATGACCAACCTGTTAAACAGTACTCTACCGGCTCATTTGGTGTAGAACTGACCCTTAAGGAGGGAGATAATCCCATTACTGTAAGGGCAACTCTTGGAGCAACAGATATGTCGGAGAGTTTTACTGTTTTCTATAAAAAAGCTATTCTCTTGCCAAGTGAAGATCCTATAACTTTTTTCCCAAAACTTGTGGTAAAAACCAAAAAAGGGGCATATCTAAATTATGGAGCAGGAGAGGATCGCCTTGGCGGTGCAAAGATAAATTTTTTAGCTGAGGGAATCAAGATGGAGTTGATAGATTCTACGAAAAATCTATATAAAGTAAAGTTATCGGAAAATACATATGCATTTATACCCAAGCATTTAACCGATAAAGTTCCATTTGGAGTTGCTCCACCATACTCACTCACAAGCTCCTGGAGTGTATCAAATATTGGAAAGGCAGACAGAGTGAGAATCTCTCTCGAAAACAGACAGCCATACACTATTCACAGGGATCTGGATCCCAATAAATTGATTATTGATATTCACGGAGCGGCTTGTAACTCAAACTGGATTACCCAGTATCTGGATCTCAAGGCTATAGATTATGTCCATCTGCAGCAGAGAGCATCCGATGTATTTTCTGTTATTATTAAACTTAAAGAGGCATTTAGCTGGGGCTACACTGTAGACTATGTTGGGAATTCACTAGATATTACTATTAAACACACTCCAGAGGCTATTGCAAACTCATCAAAACCATCTCTTAAAGGTTTAGTCTTTGGGGTTGATGCCGGTCACGGCGGCTCTGCCTCGGGTGCAGTGAGTCCATCCGGTATAAAAGAGAAGGATCTCAACCTGGATATGGTATTTATGCTAAAAGAGGAGCTTGAGAAGAGAGGGGCGAGGGTAGTGTTAAGCAGAAGTGAAGATGTAGATGTTGCAATGCAGGAGAGGCTCGATATCTTTAAGAGAGAGAATATAGACCTTATGGTCTCAATTCACTGTAATGCAGGCGGTAACCCTCTTAAACCAATGGGAACCAGCACATACTACAGGCATATCGAATATAGAACTCTGGCTGAGGTTATCCTTAGACGGCTGCTGGAACTGGATGTTACAAACTTTGGGTTGGTCGGAAATTTCAACTTCTCGCTAAACGCTCCTATCGAATTCCCTACAGTACTGGTAGAGACTCTCTTTATGAGCTCGCTTCCGGATGAGGCGATGATTGCAGATCCTGCTTTTCGTAGAGAGATGATGGTTAGAGTTGCTAAGGGGCTGGAAGATTATGTAAAACTGGTAAAAAAGGGTAGCAGATAGATCTATATATAATAGCTTTAATGAGATTTAAATTATCTTCAGATTTTTTGCCCACAGGAGATCAGCCTGAGGCAATCGAACAGCTTACCGCTCATATAAACGAGGGTGTTAATGCCGTTACACTTCTTGGTGTTACAGGCTCCGGCAAAACATTTACTATGGCCAATGTAATTGAGAAGATTCAGAGGCCTGCACTTATCCTTAGCCACAATAAGACACTTGCGGCACAACTATATGGCGAATTTAAATCATTCTTCCCCGATAATGCCGTTGAGTACTTTGTCTCCTATTATGACTACTATCAACCGGAGGCCTATCTGCCGGTTACAGACACATATATTGAGAAGGATCTCAGTATCAATGACGAGATTGAGAAGCTGAGGCTGTCTGCCTCCAGCGCTCTGCTCTCCGGCAGGAGAGATGTTATAGTTATCTCAAGTGTATCTTGTCTTTACGGAATTGGTAATCCGGAGGATTTTCACGCAAATACAATAAAGATATGTGCCGGAGAGAGTCTCTCGAGAAGTAAACTTCTCTATTCGCTTGTGGATAGCCTCTACTCCAGAAACGAGAACGAGTTCAAAAGAGGGGTCTTTAGAGTTAAGGGAGATACCATAGATATCTACCCGGCCTACTCAGATACAGCTGTAAGAGTAATCTTTTTTGGAGATGTGGTAGAGAGCATAGAGCTCTTTGACCCAATCTCGGGAGCACATATTGAGGAGCTCAAAGAGATATTTGTATACCCGGCCAATATTTTCGTAACCACAAAGGAGCGGATGAAAAATGCAATTGTTCAGATTCAGGATGATATGCTCAAACAGCACAACTATTTTGTTGAGATTGGCAAACATCTTGAGGCGAAGCGCCTTAAACAAAAGGTGGAGTTTGATCTCGAGATGATTAAAGAGATTGGATACTGCTCCGGGATAGAGAACTATTCACGCTATTTTGACGGAAGAAAACCCGGAATGAGGCCATTTTGTCTGATAGACTACTTTCCGGATGACTTTATCACATTCATAGATGAGAGCCACGTCACAATATCTCAGGTGAGAGCGATGTATGGCGGGGACCGCTCAAGAAAAGAGACGCTTATAGACTTCGGCTTTCGCCTCCCGTCTGCAGCAGATAACCGTCCCCTAAAGTTTGAAGAGTTTGAAAATATAATCGGACAGAGGGTATTTGTGAGCGCAACCCCTGCAGATTATGAACTGAATATATGCGAAGGGCTTATTGTTGAGCAGGTGGTAAGACCTACCGGTCTGCTTGACCCTCCCATAGAGGTGAGACCTACAAAAAATCAGATAGATGATCTTCTTGAGGAGATTAGGATAAGGGCAGATAAAGATGAGAGAGTTTTGGTTACCACCCTCACCAAGAGAATGGCAGAGGAGTTGGATAAGTATCTCTCAAGGATTGAGATAAGATGTCGTTACATTCACTCAGATGTAGATACTCTGGAGAGGGTAGAGATCCTTGAAGATTTTCAGGCCGGCAGGTTTGATGTGCTTATAGGTGTCAATCTTCTCAGGGAGGGGCTTGATCTTCCGCAGGTATCACTTGTTGCTATACTGGATGCAGATAAGGAGGGTTTTTTAAGATCTGCAAGGGCACTTACTCAAACAGCAGGAAGGGCAGCCAGAAATATCGATGGAAGAGTTATAATGTATGCAGATACAATAACAAAATCTATGAGGATAACAATTGAGGAGACAGACAGGAGAAGAAAAAAACAGGAGAATTATAATAGAGAGCACAACATTTTGCCCAGACAGATTGTTAAACAGGTGAGAAATGCGATGGGTAAGGTGCGGGATTACAATATGGAGCAGGAGTTGCCAAACCCACTGTTGTCAGATCCGGTAATGGCAAAATTTAATCCGGGTCAAATCAAAGAGGCCATTACGGCAGCAAAATTGCAAATGGAGAGTGCAGCTAAGGAGCTGGACTTTTTAAGGGCTGCTAAGTTCCGTGACGAGATGAATGCTCTCAAGAATTTACTGGATAAAAAATAGAGTTCAAATAAAAGAAAGATGTTCTCTCAAAAAATGGAGAAGATTCTTCAATCTTCATCCGAAAACGAAAGGGGATGGGTATATGAATCATTTCAGATAGCCACCTCTCTGCTTGCAGAGCAGAGCAGAGGTGACGGTTCCCCATTTATGAACCACGTGGCTGCTGTCTGTGAAATTGTGGCAACAGAGTTGGGGCTTATGCCGGATGCAGTTACTGCTGTCTATCTTCACGAGGCCACCAGAAAAAACCAAGCTCTTCTGGAAGATTACAGAAAACTCTTTACAGATGAGATAATCTCTATGGCACAAAGTCTTAACAGAATATCTCAGATCAAACCCAAAGATACCGGACTACAGGCAGAGAACTACAGGAAGCTTATTGTAAGCTACTCCAGGGACCCGAGAGTTACCCTTATAAAGCTTGCAGACAGGCTTGAGATTATGAGAAGCCTGGAGATGTTAACTAAATCTATGCAGCTCAAAAAGGCAACCGAGACCCTCCTTCTCTACGCCCCTCTGGCTCATCAACTGGGTTTGTACAACATTAAGAGTGAGATGGAAGATCTCTCCTTCCGATACACCGACCCGGAGAACTACAGGCTCATCAGCAATAAACTCAAAGCTTCCGATCAGGAGAGACGCAGGTTAACCGACCTCTTTGTAAAACCAATTGAAGCAGGACTTAAGAGGGCACGTATTAAATACACTCTCAAGAGCAGAACTAAGACTGCATACTCGATTCATAAGAAGATGCAGACTCAACAGATCTCTTTCGAGAGCATTGCAGATATCTTTGCAATCAGGATTATTATTGATTCTGCGCCAGAGAGAGAAAAAGAGCTCTGCTGGAGTGTTTATTCAATTGTTACAGAGAATTATAAGCCTGATACAAATCGGCTGAGAGACTGGATTACAGTTCCTAAGGAGAATGGTTATGAGTCGCTCCATACCACAGTCACCACAAAAGATAAACACATAATTGAGATCCAGATCCGTACCCAAAGAATGGACGAAATTGCTGAGAGCGGTTATGCAGCACACTGGTCCTATAAAGGGGTTAAGAGCGAGCAGGGTCTATCCGCTTGGCTTGGGGGGGTAAAAAAACTGCTTGAGAACGGAAACATAAGCACCTCAAGCAATAATATGGATATTGCCATAAACGAAATCTTTGTATTCACCCCCGATGGCGACCTCAGGAGGCTCTCTCCCGGCTCCTGTGTTTTAGATTTTGCATTTGACATTCACTCCAATCTTGGACTCAAATGCTCCGGGGCAAAGGTGAATGGTAAGCCTGCCTCAATAAGGGAGAGGCTTAAAACAGGAGATGTGGTGGAGATTACCAGCAGTAAAAACCAAAAACCATCTCTCGACTGGCTCAACTATGTTGTCTCTTCAAAAGCGAGAGCAAAAATCAAACAGAAACTCAAGGAGGAGACCGGTAAGAGAGCAGTAGAGGGAAGAGAGTTGCTAGAGAGAAGGATCAATAACTGGAAGATGGAGTTCAACGACGAGGTTATTGTCTATCTTCTCAAGCACTATAAATTCAAAACTGCACCTGAGTTTTACGTTGCGGTAGCTACAGAAGAGATAGATATCTCTCAGGTAAAGAGTGTACTCATAGCAAGAGATAAAGAGGAGGGGAGTACAGAGCATAAGGAGCCATTTATTCCGCCTGTTCCAAAAACAGAGAAAAAATCTGCAGGTACATCGGACTATCTTATTATTGACGACAGGGTTAACAACGTCAGTTTTAAACTGGCCAAATGCTGTAACCCAATTCCGGGAGATGAAGTTTTTGGATTCGTCACAATCAAGGAGGGTATAAAGATTCACCGAATCAGTTGCCCCAACGCCTGTCGACTCTTTGATAACTACCCCTACAGAATCCAGAGGGCGAGATGGAGGGAGAGCACTTTGGGGCAAAGTTTCCAGACTGCTCTCAGAATAAGTGGATATGGAGATGAGGCAAACGGGCAGCAGATAATGGAGATAATAAACTTACTTAACATATCTTTGCGTCACTTTTCAATTACAGATCTGAAAGGGAGGCTGGAGGCAAAATTGCAGGTTTCTGTATCCAACAACCAGCAGCTGGATAAATTGATTTTTAATTTAAGGAAGTTAAAAGGGGTAAAATCTGTGAGCA
>CAYGOE010000076.1:0-7863 GCA_964351405.1 uncultured Muribaculaceae bacterium
CGGAGTACTACCTCTCCAAACCTTGGGAGATTTTTATGATATGGGAGGGCGGGCTCGCCAGCCACGGAGGCGCAATTGCTATTCTTATCGCTCTCTGGTACTATGTTCGCAAATATGGACGCAGATATAATTTTGACTATATGTGGCTATTGGACAGAGTTGGAGTTGCAACCCCTCTCGCCGGAGCACTTATTCGTCTGGGAAACCTTATGAACTCAGAGATTTACGGCAACCCTACAAATCTTCCCTGGGGCTTTATCTTCACAATAAAAGGAGAGACCCTACCGAAACACCCCACCCAGCTTTACGAAGCTCTGGCATATCTGCTCACCTTTGCCCTACTGATGCTCCTCTACTGGAGAGCCCTGCCAAAACTCAAAAAGGGTACGATGTTCGGGATCTTTATGATAGGAATTTTCGGAACCCGCTTCTTCATAGAGTTCGTAAAAGAGCCTCAGGTAGCATTTGAGCAGGCAATGACACTCAATATGGGCCAGTGGCTTAGCATTCCATTTATCCTTCTGGGCATTTACATAATTATTTACAGCATCACAAAAGGTTCGCCCGCCGCAATACAGAGCGATGCAGATATTAAAAAAGCGAAAACAAAATCTGCCTCAGATAATGTAAAATCTGAAGCAGATAAAATTAATAGCGGGAAGTCTTATAAGTAGCAGAGTGGTTCTGCCGAGCTTTATAAATCCATTGCAGAAAGCTCTGCAAGAGAGAGTTCAAGATTTTTTTCTGTTTCAAGAGCTCTTCTCAAAGCTTCGTAGTAGTACTCTATCTCGGTTAAGTAGTTGAGCAGAGATATCTCTCCGGCATCAAAAGCTCTCTTAAGCAGCTGCTCGTTGTTGAAAGAGGATAATGCAACTCTGTACTTTAATGCAGATTGTTGAAGATTGACAGCTTTGTCATAGAGACCTTGCAGCCGAGTGTAAAACGCAACTTTGCTGTCTGCAAGCACAGATTGATTTGCACTCAATTGTGCTTGTGCTTGCCGGACTCTGTTTTTATTATTCCACAAAGGGATTGACAGACCCACTGTTATGCCTTGAAACCTCTCACCCAGAAGTTGTTCACTCATATAACCGGCAGAAAACTTTGGCAATCCCTGAGCTCTGTTCAGGCGAATTTGCTCTTCTCCTATTGTTATTTGAGAGCTTGCGTATTGTAGTGCGGGATTTTTTGATGAAGCACTAGTATACCACTCTTCAAAACTGTCCGGTAAGAGTCCTTCGGGATATCTTTTTTGTTCAAAAACAATCTCTTGCCCGCCATTCAGTCGTTTAAGCTCAGATAAGAGAATCGTTCGTTCGGTCTCTATTCCGCTAGCTTCATTTTGCAGCGAGATAACATTCATTTGAGTTTTATTGTTTTCAATAATGTTTGCCTCCCCTTTTTCAAGTTTCGCCCGATAAGCTGCTGCAATCCGTTCTGCATTACTCAATCTTTGAGCAACCTCGCCGGCAAGTGCATTGTAGTAAACCAGTTCTATGCAAATCTGTTTTGCGTGCAGCAGCAAGGATATCCTCTCTGCCTTGTAAAGAAGCTCTAAGTTTGAATTTTCAAGTTTTGAAACTCTATCCCTGTGGCCGTAAACTGTTGGAAAATCAAATGACTGTGTGATTTTGAAATCTGTACGCTCTCCGTTTACAGGGGTATTTCCCCACAGATAGGCAAACTCAACCTCGGGATCTGACAGGAAGATACCTGTACGGTTCCCGAGTTTTTGAGCTTCCATCTGTTCCCGGAGTGATTGCAGGGTTGTACTATTTGCTTCAATTCTTGTCAAAACACTACTATAATCGCCTTGAGCTAAAGTAGTTAGCGCAATAATTAATAGACCTATACTTAAAATTATCTTTTTCATATCTGCGTTTCTTTCTTTAATCTTCTGGTTACAAGCATCTCATATAAAATTGGTACGATATATATATTGAGAAAGGTTGATGTTAACAGCCCTCCTAACACAACAATTGCCATTGGGCTTTGAATTTCATTACCCGACTTATCTCCGTTCAAAACTAAAGGTATAAGTGCCAATGCCGATGTAAGAGCAGTCATAATTATTGGGTTAAGTCTATCTACTGACCCGGCCATTACGGCTTTATGTACTGGAACACTTTCTTGCTGCAGGCTTTGATACTTTGAAATAAGCAAGATTCCGTTTCGAGTTGCAATACCGAACAGGGTAATAAACCCTATAATAGAAGGGATACTTATAATACCTGAAGTAATCCAAATAGCAAACACACCACCAATCAGGGCCAATGGAAGATTGACCAAAATAATAGTAGAAAGCGTGGCGTTTCTAAACTCGCCATAAAGTAATAAGAAGATAACACAAATAGCAAAAATCGAAGTAAAGAATAGTATCTTGGAAGCACTTTCGGCACTTTCGAATTGTCCACCATACTCAATACGGTACCCTTCGGGGAGCTGTATACTTGTCTCGATGTTCTTTTTTATATCGCTAACGACTCCATTCAAATCTCGCCCTGCAACATTTGCCGAAATGACAATTTTACGTTGTACGTTCTCTCTGCTGATTGAGTTTGGGCCTCCAACAGAGACAATTTCGGCAACCTCTTCCAAGGGAACTTTTTTACCGTTCTTGATATCGATAAGAGCAGATTTAATTTGCTCTATATTCTCTGTATAGTTTTTATTCAGGCGAATAACCAAATCAAAGCTACGTTGTCCCTCATAAATTTCGGCCAATTTTTCACCGGCAAAAGCCAGCTCAATAAACTGATTAAACTCTTGAATTGAAATTCCGTAGTGGGCTAATTTTCCTCTGTTTGCCCTTACTTGCAGTTGCGGTGTTTCGGTTTGTTGCTCAACAGCCACATCTACCAAACCATCAATTCCGTTAATCGAACTTTTTACCCGATTAGCTATCATAAACATCTGACTCAAATCGGTTCCGAACAATTTAATCGCGATATTTGCCCTTGTCCCGGAAAGCATATGGTCAATCCTATGCCCAAGTGGCTGTCCGACTGTAACGGCAATTCCGGGAATCTCTCCCAGCTTATGCCTCACATCATCCATAAAAACTTCTCGGGTGCGTTTGTCGAGCGTGAAGTTTACATCAATTTCTGCACTGTTGGTTGACTGAGAATGTTCATCCAGCTCTCCACGTCCCGTACGTCTTGCCGTACTAGTAACTTCGTTTATGTTAAGTAGTTCCGTTTCAATAAGGTTCCCAAGGCGGTTGCTCTCATCAAGCGTTACACCGGGCTTGGTAACAGCAGAAATAGTAAGTGACCCTTCGTTAAATTCGGGTAAAAAACTGTGCCCCATTCTCAGAAACAATACTATTGCAACAATAAACAGAGTAATAGTAGGAAGAAGTGTCTTTTTTTTATTGGCCAACACCCATTCAAGCGATTTTTGATATAACGAGGAAAGGTTACGAGTCAACCAACTTTCTCGACTTTTCTTGTTTAGATAATTGTCTTTTGAAAGCATCATTTGACACAATAACGGAGTAACTGTGAGAGCCACAACTGTTGAGAAAGTTAGCGCAACTATAAACGCTATACCAAGCGGAACGAGCATACGTCCCTCCATCCCGGTGAGAAAAAATAGTGGTGTGAAACTAGCAATAATAATGAGTGTTGAGTTTATGATTGGCATACGCACCTCGCTGGATGCGTTGAACACAATATTTATTGCCGTATCTCTCTCCTCTTTGGGTTTCAAGTGATTTTGACGTAATCGTTTATACACATTCTCCACATCAACAATCGCATCATCTACCAATGAGCCAATAGCGATACACATACCGCCTAAAGTCATAGTATTAATGTTCATACCAAGCAAATAGAGTACAATTACAGTTCCCAAAAGAGATAATGGAATAGCAATCACCGAAATAATCGTTGTTCTAAAGCTAGCTAAGAAGACAAACAGGATAATAATTACAAAAATTGCCCCCTCCATTAAAGCTATACCAACATTATTAACAGAGGCTTCAATAAAATCAGCCTGCCGGAATATTTTTGTATCCATCCGCACATCTGCCGGGAAAGTTTTTTGAATTTCTGCCAAATTGTGTTCTATCCGCTCGGTAACATTAAGAGTATTGATATTTGGTTGTTTGGAGATGGCGAGAATAACTGAAGGTTTTGCGTTTTGAGAAGCATATCCCATTTTTACTGGAGTTCCAATTACTACCTCAGCAACATCAGATAGTATAACCGGTTTTCCGTTTCTGGTTTTCAAATATGTCGCACCCATCTCATCCAAACTATTAGTCCGAGCTATTCCGCGAAGAGCATACTCGTTCCCGAAATCTCTTACAATACCGCCGCTAGAATTTGTACTTAAGGTTTTTACAACACTTTCAAGTTCACTAAAAGTTACCCCGTAGATATTCATCTTTAAAGGATCTGCAAGGATTTGGTACTGTTTGAAATCGCCACCAATAATAGTTACCTGCGATACGCCACCGGTAGCCAAAATCGCCGGCTTTACAACCCAGTCAGCTAGAGTGCGTAGTTCCATCATAGAGGTTGAATCGGCTTGCAGTCCTACAAATAGTATCTCTCCCATTATGCTTGATTGCGGAGCCAGTACAGGAGAGATATCAGAAGGAAGATTACTTGTGAGTGTAACCATCTTTTCACTAACTATTTGGCGAGCTTGGAAAATATCTGTTCCCCAGTCAAACTCAACCCAGACAAAAGAGTATCCTTGCAGAGATGCAGAACGGACCCTACGAACATCAGTGGCCCCATTCACTGCGGTTTCAATTGGAAAAGTTATCAGGCGCTCTACCTCTTCTGTAGCCATACCGTGAGCATCAGTCATTACGACTACAGTAGGAGCAGTCAAATCCGGAAATACATCCACATCCATTTTTTGGAAAGTGTATGTTCCGCCAACAATAAGTAATACTGCTCCAAGCAGGATAAATAGTCTATTGTTGAGCGAGAATTTTATGATATTGTTCAACATAACATATGCTATTAATGTACGTGACCAGAGTGTGCATCCAGAGTACCCGACGCCTGCGCAAGTTTAACTAAAATAGCACCCTTGCTTACAATCCGTTCTCCTACAGATATACCCTCTATTACTTCGGTACGGAGTCCATCCGTTACACCTTTACGAATAATTTGTTTTTCAAAAAATTCCGGAGTAAGCTGGATATAGACGAAATAGTTACCCATCTCTTCTATAATAGCTTCGTTTGGAACAGTTATAGCCATATTGTTGGTTTGTGTTTTTATAAAAACATCTATGACGCTTCCGGAGAGCAATCCTACACTATTTTTCACTTTAAAAAATACCGGGATAAGAGGGTTTTCAAGATCTGTTGATTTGCCGTAAGAGAGAACTGTACCATCGAGTTCTTCAAGAGTATGTCTTAAATTGCTACTAGTATTAACAAAGGTAGCAGATACAATACTGCCCAATAATGGATAGTATTTTGGCTGCAATTCCGCCTTTATCAACAAATCAAGATTTTTAGATACAATCACTACAGGCTCTCCGGTCTCAACGTATTGACCATTACGAACCATAAGTTTAGCAACATATCCTTTTATAGGAGAACTAATTACCTGTCTCCCTAATGAGAAATTTGACCGAAGATTGTTATAGTTCGCTTCTGCATTGGCATATTCGGTTTGTGCTCTTAAAAGCTCGCTCTGTGACACGATATCATCTTTGGCTAATTCCATTTTTCGTTCGTATTCTGTTTTGGCCCTGTTGTACTCTGCAGTTGCTTCGCTCAGGCGTACAGAAAGGTTATTATCTGCCATACCTTTGCTCTCTACAGAAAATAGGTGCTCTCCCTCGGTTACTCTTTTACCCTCCACTATCTCCTGAGCAGAATAGGTTATTATTCCGGCGGCTCTGGCAACAACAACTCTTTGGTCTTCTTGAGATGGCAATATTTGAGCTGTAGTGCGAATTACTCTCCCAAAAGGCTCTAAACGTGTCTCTTCGGTGGCAAAGTCTAGCTTCCAACTCTGTTCTTTAGTAAAGACAGCACCATTGCTACTGGAAACAACCGCATCTGCTGCATCGTGTTGTGCGTCGTGGATATCACCATAAACTCTAATATCCTGAATAACTATTTGTGATTTAGCTTCGGGAGATTCTATGTCAAATATAATTTTACCTACTCCGGCTGTGGCGGGAGTTAAGAAAAATTCATATATGCCTGTACGGGTTGGTTTTTCAAGCGTTTGACGAATACCATCTGTGCCAATTATTAGACTTATTGTAACCTTTCCCTCTGTAATCGGCTTGAAATTTTTTAAAAAAGAGAAATGGGCAAGGATGTTGCTTTGTTGCCCGGTAACAAATGGCTTAGCTTCTGCATAGACTTCAAATGCTTCACTATATGCTGTAAGCTGAAGATTTTCGTTGTGAGGGTGCTCCTCAGTTACTGTACCTCGCTTATTTCCACAGGATATTATGGTGATTGCTAAAAGCATCACCATAAGTAGTTTAACTGTTTTCATATTACTTAAGCTTCTAATGTTTGTGGTTTGGATCTGAGTGATCGTGCTTGTGATCATCTTTTTTCTCCGGTTGAACAGCGGTAGAGTCTGCTTTAACTTGAAAACTCTCTTGAGAAGCTGGGGCTTTGGTCTCTTCTGTGTGGTTCCCGTGTACAGATCCATCGTCGTGAACGTGTGTATCTGTCGGCTGGTTATTACTTGTACAACTTTCGCAAGAGGAGAGAGTAAAAATGATAAATGCAGAGATAATTATTGCGATAATTTTAAATGATTTCATATTTGTTATTATTATCAGATTATTAGATGTTTAATAAAAGGTAAATTGAACTTAATTTTATAAGTCCAAATCTTGCTTTTGTTACAAAAAACTGAAAAAACTAACAAATGGGAGGAGCTCTCAACCCGATAGAGCCGGATGAGAATTTGGAATAATATGATTCAATGTATGGTTTTTGCCGAAACGGTAACCCGCCCTCATTAACTAAGCTAAACTTGTCAATACCTCGAGGGGAGACAAAAATTTTAGATGTTTTGTAATCACAATTTTCATAGCACTCAAATTTCGGGCTATTATCTGACCGGGTATAAACCTCATTGAGTGCGCACTTTTCGGTCTCACTGTTACTTTCGTGATGGTGGGTGCCAGGTGCGTGATTGTGGGTGCCAGGTGCGTGATGATGATCACTAGATGTGCTATGATGGTCACTGGGTGCGTGATGATGATCTTGGGATCTCTCCTTGATATTCCTTTCAAGCAGTGCTACTACAAACCCATTGTGATGATGGTGGGGAACAATGGTGTGGGCCAACATTATAATGTTGGCAAGTAACAAAAGGCTTGTAGAAGTTATTTTTTTCACACTCTATTCTTAGTAATTTTTCAAAGATAGAAAAAACATAATCATTTGGCAAAGCTACATCCGCTCACCGTCGCGGCGGAGGTCTTTCTCTTTGATTGTGTGGCGTTTGTCATACTCTCTCTTTCCTTTGGCAAGGGAGATGTTGAGTTTTGCGTAGCCGTTTTCGGCGATGAAGAGCCTGGTTGCGATTATTGTGAGCCCCTTCTCCCTGGTGGCACGAAAAAGTCGGCTGAGCTCTCGTTTACTTAGCAGAAGCTTTCTGTCGCGGCGAGGGTCGTGTTTGTTGAAGCTTCCCCACCAGTAATCTGCAATGTGCATATTTTTGACAAAGAGTTCACGGTTTACAAAATAGCAATAGGAGTCCGAAAGGGAGGCCTTACCGGCGCGGATAGATTTAATCTCTGTTCCTGAGAGAACTATACCTGCGGTAAAACTTTCGATGAACTCATACTCAAATGAGGCTCTCTTGTTTTTAATCTCTATTTTACTCTTTGCTTTAGTCATTGGAGTGCAAAAAT
>CAYGOE010000077.1:0-7800 GCA_964351405.1 uncultured Muribaculaceae bacterium
TGGAAGAGATTCTATCACCAACCTCGGTGGTGGTTTTGGCGGTGGCCTCTTCGCATAGATCGGGTGTTAACCACCCATCTTCTATGGCCTGATAACAGGCGCTCTTAACGGCATCTGCTTCACGTACAAGACCAAATGCGTCGCGGAGCATCATTGCGGCCGAGAGGATTGTGGCTATTGGGTTTGCAATATTTTTGCCGGCTGCCTGTGGGTATGACCCGTGGATAGGTTCAAAGAGCGGGGAGCCCAACCCGAAGGAGGCAGATGGCAATAGTCCGATTGAGCCGGTAAGCACACTTGCTTCGTCACTGAGAATGTCACCGAACATATTTTCTGTAAGTATCACATCGAATTTTGCCGGGAAGGTGACCAGCTGCATCGCAGCATTATCTACAAACATATAATCCAGCTCAATATCCGGGAACTCACTCTTGTGCAAAGCTGTAACCACCTCTCTCCAGAGCCTTGAGGTCTCCAGGACATTGGCCTTATCTACCAGAGTCACCTTTCCCCTTCTGCCAATAGCCAGCCTAAAAGCGAGTCGCGCAACCCGCTCCACCTCCTCTGCAGTATAGAGGCAGGTGTCAAAAGCTGTTAACCTGTCTTCGCTTCTGCCCCTTGGCTCCCCAAAATAGATTCCACCGGTAAGCTCCCGTACAACAACTAAATTGGCCCCGGCAATTCTATCCTCTTTCAAGGGAGAGCGGTGAGATAAAGAGGGAATCAACTCTACCGGGCGAATATTGGCAAAAAGGCCAAGCTCCTTACGCATCTTTAAAAGACCCTGCTCCGGCCGAACTTTGGCCGTTGGGTCATTGTCATATTTAGGATCGCCGATTGCCCCGAACAGGATGGCATCGCAGGCGGTGCACAACCTATGAGTTTCTGCAGGATATGGTTCTCCGCAACTCTCAATTGCAATAGCGCCAATCAATCCGTAATTAAAAGTAAATGTGTGAGAAAATTTTTTGGCGACAGCCTTCAAAACCTTAACCGCCTGAGCAGTAATCTCAGGACCGATACCATCTCCGGGTAATACTGTAATTATTTTATTCATTGAATATTATCTCTTTATGTAATTTTAAAATTGCAAATCGGGATGTTTGGGATATAAGCAGATTAAAGTGAAGATACTTTATATAACTCATACTCCTCTATCTCCTTAATATTTGATAGCAGGTAGTCAATATCGTCATAGCCGTTTATCAGGCACTCCTGTTTGTAGTTGTTGATTTCGAACTTTTCGGAATCGCCGCTCTCCTCAACTGAGATCTCTTTTTTCATAAGGTCAATTTTTAATGTTGTTTTATTATTTGATTTGGAATGATTTATAATTGCAGAGTAAAATCCTTCACTCACCTGAACCGGCAGCAACCCATTATTGAGAGCATTGGAGCGAAAGATATCGGCAAAAAAGGTGGAGACCACCGCTCTGAATCCGTAATCGGCAATTGCCCAAGCAGCGTGTTCGCGACTGGAGCCGCATCCGAAATTCCTCCCTGCAACCAGGATTGTCCCCTCTCCATTTGGGGTGTTTAAAATGAAATCCTCAATTCTCGCTCCCGAGCTGTCGTAACGCCAGTCGTAAAAGAGATTTTCTCCGAACCCATCTCTCGATGTGGTTTTGAGAAAGCGGGCCGGGATAATCTGGTCAGTATCAATATTATCTTTGGCGATTATCACCGCCTTCGACACAACTGTTGTAAATTTTTTGCTGTTCATTGTTTTTGTTTGATTGGATTCATACTGTTGCTTGCACTATTGCTGTTGGGGAGCACTTTTGCTGTTGGTTTACATTCTTACTTTTAAGTTGGATTCTTGCTTTGGATCTCTCTCGGGTCGGTTATAACGCCGGTGATTGCAGATGCTGCAGCAACCAACGGCCCGGCAAGTATTGTTCTCGCTCCGGGTCCCTGCCTGCCCTCAAAGTTTCTGTTTGTAGTTGATATACAGTATTTGCCATTTGGGATCTTATCTTCATTCATCCCCAGACAGGCAGAACATCCGGGCTGACGCACCTCAAATCCCGCTTCACGAAGTATTTTCCCAAGACCCTCTTCCTCTATCTGCCTCTCAACCCTCTTAGAACCCGGAACCAGCCAGGCTGTAACCTCAGGGGCCTTTTTGTTCCCTTTTACAATATTCGCAAACGCACGGAAATCCTCTATTCGCCCGTTTGTGCAGCTGCCCAAAAATATGTAATCTACAGGGAGTCCCAGCAGTTGTTCACCCCCCTTAAACCCCATATAATCAAGAGCCTTCTCTGCCATTGCCAATTCAATCGCGTTGCTTCCCACCATCTCAACTGCGCTTTTTTCAGCCACAGTCAACCTAGCCGCGTTATTCTCCGCCATTGTCAACTCAACCGCTTTGCTTCCAGCCATTGCCAACTCTGTCGCGCTCTTCTCCGCCACTTGGCTTCCGGCCAGTGGAACTCTTCCGGTTATTGCCATCCCCATTCCGGGATTTGTGCCCCAGGTAATCATCGGCTCTATCTGTGTGGCATCTATCTCTATTACAGCATCATAAACAGCATTATGGTCACTCTTCAGTTCGCTCCACCTCTTAACGGCCCTCTCCCACATCTCCCCCGTTGGAGAGTAATCTCTCCCCTTTAGGTAGTCGAAGCTCTTGCTGTCCGGCGCAATGAGCCCGCCTCTTGCCCCCATCTCAATGCTCATATTGCAGATTGTCATCCTCCCCTCCATACAGAGTGCCTCTATTGTAGAGCCGGCAAATTCCAGAAAATATCCTGTCCCGTATGAGCTGCCAAGTTTTGAAATTATGTGCAGGATGATATCCTTTGCACAGACCCCATTTGACAAAGCTCCATCTACCTTTATAAGCATCTGCTTAGGTTTGCTTTGGAGCAGGGTCTGTGTGGCAAAAACCATCTCCACCTCGCTCGTTCCAATGCCAAAGGCGATGCTGCCAAAGGCTCCGTGTGTAGATGTGTGGCTGTCTCCGCAGACGATTGTCATTCCGGGCTGTGTGATTCCAAGTTCCGGCCCAATAATGTGAACGACGCCGTTGGATGGATCTCCCAGCGGGAAGTAGGTTATGCCGTGCTCCTTTGTGTTGGCGGCAAGTTGCTCAATGGGGATGCGCGAGGTGGTCTCTTCTATAGGTTTATCCTGATTCCTGGTTGGCACATTGTGGTCGCAGGTGGCAAATGTCTGTGAGGGCCTAAAGACTTTGCGCCCTCTGTTGCGCAGTCCGGTAAAAGCCTGCGGGCTTGTCACCTCGTGGATAAAATGTCTGTCAATATAGAGAACAACCGGCCCATCCGGAATCTCTTTTACTATATGTGACTCCCAGATTTTGTCGAAAAGTGTTAACCTTGCCAAGAGTTGTGGGTCTTTGTTGAAATTCAAGTATTTAGTGTAATTCATTTTTTTAAGTTTAAATTATCTTTGAAACCGCATTCACCAGCGCCTCAACCGATGCCGTAACAATATCGGTGTTTGCCGAGAAGCCGTAATAGATACTCCCTTTGTTCTCTATTTGAATGTGTACCTTTCCAACATCGTCACTTCCACGGGTAATGGCCTGTACAAGAAACTCTTCCAGGTTAATTTTGCGGTGAATCAGAGATTTAACCGCCGAAAACGAGGCATCTATAGGGCCGTTCCCCGAACTGGTTGCACAGCACACCTCCCCGTCAATAACCAACTTAACTGTTGCCATTGGAACGGAGTTTTTACCGCAAACCACCTGCAGATATTTAAGGCGGATTTTCTGATTCTGTTTTGCGCGGGTAACGCCAACAATTACAAGCAGATCTTCGTCATTGATGTCCTTTTTACAGTCGGCCAGCTTCAGGAATTTGTCGTAGGCCACGTCCAGCTCCTCGTTTGTGAGCTCCACCCCAAGCCTTTTGAAGTGGTGGTTGAGTGCAGCCCTGCCGCTGCGGGCGGTAAGGGCAATTGTAGATTCATTTACCCCGACATCTGCAGGATCTATGATCTCATAACTCTCGCGGTTTTTAAGCACGCCGTCCTGATGGATACCCGAAGAGTGTGCAAAAGCGTTCCTGCCCACAATCGCCTTGTTGGGCTGGACCGGCATCCTCATTAGGGTTGATACAAGACGAGATGTTCTGGCAATCATCCGGGTCTTAATGTCTGTATAAACGGGAATATCATTGCGGCACTTTATTGCCATAACCACCTCCTCCAATGCTGTGTTTCCGGCACGCTCTCCTATCCCGTTAATGGTAACCTCAACCTGCCGCGCACCATTCATCACCCCGGCGAGGGTGTTTGCTGTTGCCATTCCAAGATCGTTGTGGCAATGGGTAGAAATCACCGCTTTGTGAATATTGCTAACATTTTCGCGCAGATATTTTATCTTTTCACCGTACTCATAAGGCATACAGTAACCGGTTGTGTCGGGTATGTTTACAACTGTTGCCCCTGCAGCAATTACCGCCTCGATTACCCTGGCCAGATACTCATTACCTGTCCTCCCTGCATCTTCGGCATAAAACTCTACATCGTCGGTAAAGCGGCGGGCATACTTAACACACTTAACGGCTCGTTCAAGAATATCCTCTCTGTTGGAGCGAAATTTGTGCAAGATATGCATATCCGAAGTCCCTATCCCTGTGTGGATTCTCTTTCTCTTCGCAAAGTGCAGCGCATTTGCAGCAACATTAATATCCTTCTCAACTGCCCGTGTAAGGGCGCAGATGGTAGAGTCGGTAATTACCTTAGAGATCTCCACAATGGAGTTGAAATCTCCCGGGCTGGAGATGGGGAAACCACACTCGATTATATCTACCTTCATAGCCTCGAGAGCTTTGGCCAACTCTATCTTTTCAATAGTGTTGAGCTGGCACCCCGGCACCTGCTCTCCGTCGCGAAGAGTTGTGTCAAATACATAAAGTTTTTCCATAGTTCATAAAATTAAAAAAGGCCACCCTTTTTGGGCGACCTGTCTATTTTGGTTTGAAAATTCTCCTATTAATGCACAACAGATGCTCCGCCCGATTTATAAAAACCCAGCAGCAGCAGTGATTGAATAATTGATATTTGTCTATGCATATAGGTTGCGAAGTTATAAAAAAAATTGATTCTTACAAATAATAATTAATTTAAGTTTCGCAAGTTCTTAACTTGCTGTTTTTAGTTTATAATAATCGATAAAGTGAGCCAATTCATCCGATCTGTTAATTATAGCATCGAAGATATCTTGATCTTCAATGGTGAATATTTCTGCTATAATTGTAACCAGTTCCAGTATGATACCCCATATCCTATCTGTAACGGAGAGTTTCATTGTTTTGCGTTGCATATCCCTGAAGACTCCACCTATTGTTTCGTAACTAGAGAACCTTTTGGCCAAAGAAAGAATATTGTATTGGAGTGCCGTAATGGAAGTTATAGCAATCTGGACTGCAAAGTTTTGCGATTGATATTTTCCCAACCCCAGGAGCCCCTTTGTCTCCTTAAAGAGTACTTCGAGAGACCGGCGCATGGCATAAATCCTATAAGCAGCAAAGAAATCCAGAGACAGGTCTGTTGTTATCAGTCCGTTCCAAGGCCCCCTTTTTTATGGCTCGGGTTATCATCACAATCATCATATGGATCTTACTCTGTTTATACTCAGATGTTCTTTCATTTACAGGGGATTCTTCGCCCCTTTTCTTGACAAAGCGGCTGGCAAGATCTTTGGCACTCATACTGAAATTTTTATTTTTCCCCTCCTCCCCAAGGATGGCGAAATCAAGGATAAACTGGCTTTTACCGTCAGTAATCCCCAGAAAAAGAGATTTAAAGCCAAGTATTACCTTATGATGCACGAGGGAAAACACTCTACCAATGTTTTCAATGCGCTTGCCTGTTTTAGGGAAATCCGTGTCGTCAACCATAAGACAGACTGGCGACTCCTGATGATCGCCGCGTACCCGGACTTTGTTCCATATCTGATTGGTAAGGTGATAAAGGATTTTACGCCAGTCAAATGTCTCATTATTGGCAAACCTGTAAAAAACATCCTTTTCGCAGCTAAAGAAGCTGCTTAAGGACGATTGCTTGTAATTATTAGGGTTCTTTATCATGAAACAAGGAAACATTATCAAGATCTGGAGCACCTGCAACAACGAGTATTTACTGTTGCATTTGCTCTCTCGGCCGAACAAGGTCTTTTCTGACATTTTTATTCCTTTGAGCATTTCCATTATGGTAAAAAGGGCTCTGTTTGAATCATTCTTTTTAAAGAATATGCTGATTTCTGACAAAATCGTGCTATTTTTGAGTATTGGCATAGGGCTTATAGTATTTTTTGTTTTTGCACTTAAATATACTAATAATCTGTGAATTACACATACTCCCTATGCCTTTTTTATGCAAAATTTTTTGTTGTTCTTTTACTTGCGAAACTTAAAAAAAGAACTTTTATACAAGATGATTAATAAAATTAAGAGATATCTTCTGGCTCTTTTACTGGTAGTTGCTATTAGTCCCGCAGCTATTGTAGCTCAACAAAAGACAATTATAGTAAGCGGCAGTGTACAGTTCGATGTGCCCGGAGCCAAAATGCAGATATTTACCGGAAGCGGTCCGGAGAAAAGGGTGCTTGCAGAGTTTGACCTGGACCAAAACAGAAAATTCCGTCAAGAGTTAAAAGTTGACCAGCCGGGGCTGCTCACTATTGATTGCAAGGGGACAGAGCAATTAAACTTTTGGGCTGAGGACGAAAACATTGAGGTGAATTTTAGAGGGGCAGATACAGCAAAAGTAAAGAGCGCCTCCTTAGCCACAATAAAGGGTGGTCCAAAGAATGATTTGATGAACCTTATCAACCACAATGTATTCCTTAACAGACAGATGTCCGGCTCTACAAGTGCTGCATTAAAGAGCGTTGCTTATACAAGCCCGGCAGAGAGAGATAAAGCGACAAGGGCAATATCTGAATTAAATACTCAGGATTTAAAAGATAGGATGATTTTTCTCTCGGAGCTGTTTCCTGCCACAACAAGTATAGTTGCTGTTTTGAACCAGTTTAACTATCAAAGAGATAGAGATATAATAGATAGGATAGCTGCAAAGATCTATGCAATTCACCCAAACTACCCTCCACTGGATAGCTTCTATAAAATTAAGGAGGCGGCTGCAGAGAGAGTAAGAAAGATGGCAATCGGGGCAACTGCTCCCGAGTTCGCTTTCCCTACGCAGGATGGTAAGCTATTAGGGCCAAAAGATTACAGAGGAAAGACCCTTATTATAGACTTTTGGGCATCTTGGTGCGGCCCCTGCATTGCAGAGATTCCACATCTTAAAAAACTCTATGAAAATTATAAAGATAAAGGGCTGGAGATTCTGAGTGTATCTATAGACAAGGATAGTAAAGAGTGGCTTAAGGCTGTAGAGACTATTCAGATGCCCTGGAAGCAGGTACTGTCACCAAATGCAGGAGCAGAGCTTATGAGTCTATATCAGTTTAATATGATACCGTTTATCATCTTGATTGATAAAGATGGTAAGATTGTTAATAAACATCTAAGAGGAGAGGCTCTTGAGACAGCGGTTAAGCAGCTTATCGGATTATCAAAATAGGTGGTGGCAAAGCCATCTTAGCATCAAAGGCCGGTTCGCCGGCTTTTGTTGCTACATTAAGCTCCATAATATCTCTTGAGCGGAACTCGACAAAAGAGTAGGGGAGCCCGGCAAGCTGTTTTATTCTTTTTACAATGAGCTCTCTTCCGGGCGCATTTATGTATTTAATATTGTTAATCATAAGGGATCTCTGCTCCGGCCTGTAGACACCTTGCCCATAGTAGTAGGCTCCCTCCCAGGC
>CAYGOE010000078.1:0-7578 GCA_964351405.1 uncultured Muribaculaceae bacterium
GAGAAGCGGTCAATTCCTTTTACCAAACGCAAATGGGTTCCACCTATAAACGCCATTTTCTTAATGAATTGCGTGGATGAAAGATAATCCAGTACCATCAATTGCAGATACTCCTTTAACATCTGCTTGTCGTAAACCTGATTATCTCTTATGAGCGCAGGAAAAAAATTTCTTATCTGCTCTATCTGTATCATAAGCCATAAACATTTAAAAGTAACTTAAGTCGGCGATCAAGTGCTTTGCTTTGAAATATTGAACAGTAATTTTCAAATAGACTGTAATTCAGGGTGTTGTGAACAAAACTATCGTCCAGGCGTAGCTCCTCCATCTCTGTTTCGTTATCATAAAAAGGGAAAAGGTAGAGTAAGTCGAGCAGAGCCTTCTCGGGAGTTGCCATCATTATTGTTCTGCTATCTGCCAATGGCTTTAAATCATATCCGAACATTAAATTCTCTTTAACACTTTTATATGAGTACTCTCCAAAAACATTCGAAAAGGATTCTGTTTTTAGAGATGTTACACTGGTTATCTGCACCACACTTTCCGGAATTATCCCGTAATAGGAGAGGGCAGTGTGCAGGCTGATGTATGATGGGAGATAGATTCTGTTGGCAAAATAGAGTGAATATTGGGGTCTGTTTTTGTAGTCGGGGAAGGTGAAATATCCCTGCCTTAAACGTATCAGATACCCCTTCTTTGTCCACCGGGTAAGGTTGTTTCTGTCAAAACCGGGATGCCAGGCATATACCTGATTGATATTAAAGCAGGCAACCTCGAACATTCTATCCTTAAACTCCAGAAAATTCATATCTGTTTCTATTGTGCAGCAAATATAGTGCATTTTAGAAACAAAACAAACACATCTGCATAATTCTTTATTTTTTCAATAAAGTATTATATTTACATCTTTAAATTGCTTGATAACTAGCAGAACTAACCAGATGAAGAGTCGCCTCTATATTCTACTGCTGCTGCCGTTAGTGGTTGGGTGTGTTAAGATGCCCGGTGGAAGCGGTGAGCCTCCTCCGGAAAGCTTCGAGGAGATGACCATCTCTCCGGATTTTGACTGGAAAACCTCTAAGGATATTACAGTCTCAATCTACTCCGAACTCACTTCGGTAGTTAAAATTACATCTGTAGATGGTAAAATCTCTTACCACAAAGGGTTCAACAATAAGGCGCCGGACAATTACGTAGTTACCATAACCGTTCCTTCAAATATTACTGCAGTAAAGGTTAATGGGAAAGAGGTGAAGTTAGATAATTCGCAACTTTCGGTGATTCTTTCAAAAAAGGGTGGCTCAGAGTCTGAGACCAATTTTTTCGCTGCTCAGGCTGCGGCCCTGCCTCTTGGGTTCTGGAATTTTGATGAGAGTAGTGGTACTACTGCTTTTGACTCCTTTGGGAGTAATAATGGTACAATTGCCAATGCAACAAGAACTTCCGGCATCAAGGGTGGGGCGCTATATTTCAACGGTACCAACGGAAATGTAAATATTACCAGTACACCTGCTCTAAGCCCTGCAGATGCAATCACAATGATGGCTTGGGTCTACTCTCAGGAGAATAAAACTGCCAAGATTTTTCAGAAGGGAGACTGGGATGGGCACGGGATACGACAGGATGTGTGGAAGGGGTGGAGTTGCGGGATAAGGATGGATAATGATACCGGGCATTCACTGGAGTGGAACAATGGAAGGCCAATACTTAATGAGTGGTATCACCTCGCTATGACATATGACGGAGCGCTTCTCGCTTTTTATGTAAATGGCCGCCTGTGGGAAAGCAAAGCTGTGACGGGTAAATTGAAGGTCAACACGAGAAATATCTCTGTGGGGTCAGATAATGCAGTCCAGAAGTTCTTTAAAGGGAAGATAGATGAGGTTGTGCTTTATGGTAGTGCTCTGTCTGCACAGGAGATTTCGATTCTTGTTCAGTCGTTTTCGAATCCGGACAGTGACGGGGATGGAATTCCCAATGCAGATGATGCCTATCCTTCCGATGCGGCAATGGCTTTTGATAACTACTACCCATCTGCCGGCTCCGGGACCCTTGCTTTTGAGGATATGTGGCCTGCCAAGGGTGATTATGACTTTAACGATCTTGTTATAGATTACAGGTTCAAGATTACAACGGATGCTTCAAATTTTGTTTCGCAGCTCACCTGTAATTTCACGATTAAGGCTATAGGTGCTGCCTATGCCAATGGGTTCGGGTTTCAGCTAAACTCGCCGGGAGTAGATCTTTCCGGGATTGAGGTTAGCGGAGGGGCGATGGAGCAGGGGCAGAATCTGCCTACATTTATTGTATTTAACAATGCGAGCTCGCTTATGAGCTCTTCCGGGAGCTTTGGGGTAAATGTGAAAAAGGGAGATCCCTATGTCCAGCCTGTGAGTGTAAGTATGAGCATAACTTTTCCTCAACATCGGATCTCACTTAACAATCTAAACATCTCCGGCTTTAACCCTTTCATCTTTGCTAACGGCGCCAGGGGCAGAGAGGTACACCTACCGGATTACCCACCTACCTCGCGGGCAACAGCCTCACTCTTTGGAACCGGTGCAGATAACTCCTCTTTGGGTGGCGGCAGATACTACAAGACAGCAGAAAATCTCCCCTGGGCAATCAACATCATCTCCGGTTTCCAGCACGTAATCGAGCGGATCGAGATCACCGACGCCTACCTTAAATTCTCTACCTGGGCCCAATCTGCCGGCGTTCAGTACCCCGACTGGTATTCAAACACGGCCGGCTACAGAATTGCGTATAATATCTATTGACTTTTTATTTCAGAGATCCTGCGCCAAAGAGCTATTAACCTAATGTTTATGCTCTGTAGGCGTTTGTGCATAGATGCTCATTCATTTTGATAGATTTCCAGATATACAGTTTCAATTTTTTTAATTTCTTTCTCAGTTAAACCGGCGAATTCTTTTTCCTTTGCGCGACTTGAAATTTGCCCATTATTTTGTTCTAAGAATCGAACCAGTAATGCAACCATTTTGTCCGGCATTTCAAAATCATCATCAAGAAATCGTTTAAACTCATCAAATTTTCTTAGGTAAGTCACTTCTGCCGGGATAATATTTTCGATTGTGTCTTTAACGCAATCATACAAGAATTCTGCCTGGAGAGTAGCATCAAAATACCGATAATAATATATTGTGTTGTTATGAACATCTATGTTATGGTCTTTTGTCTCTCTCCAGTCTATAAAATCAAGCAAAGGACGTGAGTAAGACTCCAATACTTTTCGATAATCATCTATATGTACTAATATTGAGGCAGAAATAGGAAATATAATGCCTTGTTGTGCGAATTGTTTCTTAGCAAGCAAATGGTGAATTAAATACCTGTGAATACGACCATTTCCGTCTTCAAAAGGATGAATGAAAACAAAACCAAATGCGATTATTGTTGCAGACAATACTGCATCAATACCGCTTTCCAATAAAATATCATTAGTCTTAATCAACCCTTGTATCAGACTATCAAGATCTTGCCATCTTGCAGAGATGTGATCAGGCAATGGTTCTCCGGTATATCTATCGTGCTCTCCAACAAATCCGCCTTTTTTCCGGAATCCTAATTCCAGAAAGCGAGAATTTTCAATTACTACTTGTTGTAATCTTATTAGCTCTTCTTTTGTCAAATCTATGGACCCGGCCTGCCCGATTGCTTGTCCCCAACGAGCTGCTCTTTTGCTTTTTGGACTTTCGCCTTCAATGGTAAAAGAGGCTTTAGAATCTTTAAGTAATAAGAATGCAGATGTGCGCTGCAAAATATCATTATGTATTCCCTCTAAGTATTTATTTTTTTGTTTCGAATAGTTCGCATTGATATATTGATCAAGTTTTTCCGTCCTTCTTATGAGAGGACAAAACAAAGGGGTTCCAGGCAAGTTATTGATAACCAAATGGCGTGGCGATTTTATACCATCCAAGGCATATTGAAGTCTTGGATCTATTGCCAGAACGTAGCTTTTTTTGCTAAGCGATTGTTTAGTCTCCAATTGTTTTCCGGAAATCCATTCAATCAAGAACCATAATCTTCGGCTATACTGGCCTGTTGGTTCTATACTTACAACGTCTGTCAGTTCTTTGTTTGTATAATGTTGAATAAGAAAGCAGAGAACCAAAAGATTAACTCCTTCATATTTTAGAGCAAAAACCAAATGTTTATATAGGGCTTCAATTTCTGAAACATTAAGGTTATCTTCCGGTAGATAGCTATTTGGAAAAACACTCCACTCTTTTGATTTGTCACTTCTGTTTTGTCTGCTTACAATTGCAATAGGGCTTGTAATGGGTACAGGCAACTTAAGAGAATTTACAATAGCCGCATATCCTACAATATACCCCTCTTCAGGCATTTGTTTCCCATTAAAAACGGGTGCTAGTTGCGAAAAATGAGCGCGTTTTTCCATTGTTATTTAAATATAGGCGCAATATATAAAAAATATTGATGCAATGCATAAAATACGAGCGCAAATTATATTGTGTCATAAAAAATAGGCGCGTAATAGTCGCCGGCAGGCAGACGAGCCAAGATTTTTGCGTCAAATGTCAAATTATTGCATAAATTGACAAACTAACAGTATCTTGTGAAACAATCACAAAATCAATAAGTTAAAAATTCGATTTTCCTGAATTTCTCAAATTCGTATTTTCAAACACCTGATAATAAGAGCGTTTCACAAAACACTGTCAGTACAAAACCCGCGTAGCGGTAAACACCTGCGCAGCAGACCACATAACTCTGCACTGCTGGACGGGACCGCTTTCACAGAGTTTTAGCCATCCACAAACAGTTCTCTGTTACAGCTAAGGAAAACATTGGCTCCAGAAGATGGAGGGGACCCAATGCAGTTGGGGAGGATTTTCCGTGCTGTAACAGAGAACTGTTTGAAAAAGTGTGGCTTAAGGTCTAAATTATGGTTTAAGCTCTGATGGCTGCGATGCCGGGAAGCTCAATGCCTTCAAGGTATTCGAGCATTGCGCCGCCGCCGGTTGACACATAACTTACTTTATTGGCAAAGCCCATCTGGGTAACTGCTGCTACGGAGTCGCCGCCGCCCACCAGGGTGAAGACGCCGGTTGAGGTGATATCTGCAAGTAGTGTGGCGATGGTTTTGGTTCCGTTTGCAAATTTCTCCATTTCGAAAACTCCTACAGGGCCGTTCCAGAGTACGGTTTTAGAGGCGCGAAGCACCCCTTCCCACTCTTTGAGGGTAGATGGCGCGGCGTCCATTCCGATCCATCCGTCCGGAATTGCGTTGTCCTGACAGATCATTGTGTTGGCGTCGTTGCTGAATGCATCTGCACAAACAACCTCACCTGAGTAGTAGAGTTTGACCCCTTTTGCGGCGGCCTTCGCCAGAATTGAGAGCGCGAGCTCCATCTGATCATCTTCGCACAAAGAGTTTCCAATCTTGCCACCCTGAGCCTTGATAAAGGTGAAGACCATACCGCCGCCGATAATCATATTGTCGCACACGTCAAAAAGCTTCTCGATGATCGAGATCTTTGAAGAGACCTTTGCGCCGCCAATGATTGCGGTTACGGGGTGATTCGGATATTTTAGCACTTTGTCTATTGCCACAATCTCGCCCTCCATCACGTATCCGAACATCTTGTCGTTAGGGAAATATTTAGCTATAAGGGCTGTAGATGCGTGAGCACGGTGTGCAGTTCCAAATGCGTCGTTGATATAACAATCTGCATAAGAGGCAAGCTTTTTGGTAAACTCCTTCTGAAGCTCCTTCATAGCCGCCTTGGCAACCTTCTTCTCTTCATCGGAAACATCCTCTGCCAACCCGCGTGGTTTTCCCTCCTCCTCTGCATAGAAACGGAGGTTCTCAAGAAGAAGGACCTCTCCCGGTTTGAGGGTTGCAGATAGCTGTGCAGCCTCTTCGCCCATACAGTCGGTGGCAAATTTTACAGGAACTCCAAGCTTCTCCTCAATTGCCGGAATTATATGTTTTAGCGAATATTTGCCGGTTGGTCCTTTAGGACGGCCAAGGTGGGACATAACGATTAGGGATCCACCTTTTTCAAGCACCTTTTTAAGTGTCGGAATTGCTGCTCTGATGCGGGTGTCATCTGTGATTTGGAAAGATTCGTTAAGGGGGACATTAAAGTCTACCCTCACAATGGCTCTTTTACCCGTGAAGTTGTAATTATCAATACTTTGCATATGGAAAATTTATTAAATAAATGTTTATCCGAGCCACAAAAATAAGAATATTATCAGAAATTTACTACCTTCGGAGCTGTTTAATTAACAATTTAAAACCAAATTTTGTGATACTACTGGAGTCTCCCCAAAAGTGGAGTGATTATGAGCTGATTGACTCAGGGGATTTTGAGAAGCTCGAAAGATTTGGCAACTACTGCCTTGTCAGGCCGGAGCCCAAGGCTTTGTGGGAGAAGAGGCTCTCAGAGAAGGAGTGGCTGGCAATAGCGCACACCAAGTTTACAACCGGAGCGGGGTTTGGAAAATCGGGAAAGGAGGACTCCGGAACCTGGCATCAGCTTAAAAAAATGCCGGATCAGTGGGTTATCGGGTACAAGAAGGGTCAGTTGGATTTCAATATGAGGCTTGGCCTCACCGCTTTCAAACACGTGGGAATCTTCCCCGAGCAGGCTCCAAATTGGGACTACATATATGAAAACACCTTTAGAATATCTGCTGAGAACGGCAAGAACGGTTTTGCCAGGCCTAAAATTCTGAATCTTTTTGCCTACACCGGAGCTGCTTCTCTGGCCGCAAAGTGTGCAGATGGCGATGTTACTCATCTGGACTCTGTAAAACAGGTGGTTAGCTGGGCCAGAACCAATATGGAGCTGAGCAAGCAGGATAATATCCGCTGGGTTATAGAAGATGCTCTTAAGTTTGTGAAGAGGGAGGCTAGAAGAGGAAACCTCTATCAGGGAATAATTATGGATCCGCCTGCCTATGGGCACGGCCCGGATGGGGAGAAGTGGAAGCTGGATGAGCTTCTGTTTGAGATGATGCAGGAGGTTGCGCAGATTCTTGCGCCCAAGGATAGTTACCTGGTGCTCAATCTCTACTCTAACGGGTACTCTGCACTGCTTTCGGAGACCATCGTCAAGAGCGCGTTTCACCTGATGGATAAGAAGAGGGAGAGTTACGAACTCACCTACGGTGAGCTCTACCTTACAGATAAATTTGAAAAAGCCCTGCCACTGAGCGTCTTCACCAGACTCAAGCGTTAATGGGCGGGATTTAAAAAACATAACATATGACAACACTACCGGCAATTCTTGCGGCTCCGCTCGCAATTACCTGGGGGCCAAACCCCGAGATTTTCTCTATCGGACCTATCCACATTAGATATTACAGTGTTTTGTTTGTATCCGGGTTTATTATCGGATACTACATATTTATGCGGTTTTTTAAGAGGGAGGGGTTGCCGGTAGAGATTCTGGATACGCTGCTTTACACCTTGCTGGGGAGTGCAGTTGTTGGAGCAAGGTTGGGTCACTGCCTCTTCTACGAGCCGGAGTACTACCTCTCCAAACCTTGGGAGATTTTTATGATATGGGAGGGCGGGCT
>CAYGOE010000079.1:0-7484 GCA_964351405.1 uncultured Muribaculaceae bacterium
ATCGAAAAAGTGGACACCAAGGCCCACTCCAAACAGATTATAGGAAAATAGCAACTGACTCCGGATGATCTACTGGTTTTTAGCCTACCACCCAAGCTAATACGTGGTTCTCCATTATTTCGTAGCAGAGGTCAAACTCTTGCTCAATCCCCTCTTTATCTGTAAAGATTGCTGTTAACTCCCCACTCTCTTTTGGCTGAAACCTTTTTATATATATCTGTTTTGCAAAGTCTATGTCAGTTAAAGACATCCTTTTAAAGATTGCCTCTTTGGCACTCCAATAAATTGCCAGATGAGTATTTCTGTTCTTTTCGTTAAGTGACTCGCGCTCCTGTTCGGAGAGAGCCTTTTTTTCGACAACAGAGAAGCTTCTATCAAGGGACTCAATATCAATACCAACACTCTCTTGTGAATGGGTAAGAATTGCCACAAACCTGCCGGTATGAGATATACTAATCTCTGTGAGGCTGTTTTGTAAAAATGGTCTTCCGTTGTCGTGATGTCCCAGATATACCTTACCATCAAATAGTTCATTAAGCAAAGCTCTTACTGCAAGACGCTCACGCCTACGGGCACTATTGCGTATAAGCTGAAGCTCCTCAATCTCATCATTTGGTACAGAGCTTAATTTCAGAAGTTGCTCTTCGCTCTCGGTAATATCCCAGATGGATAATATTGCTCCGTTGTCTAATTCTTTAGTGTAATATAGTCCCATATCTGTTTTTAATAAAACAACCGCATTTAAGTTTCATCTGACTCGTCTGATATTTCCCCGACAATCTCCTCCAGGACATCTTCTAGGGTTACTATCCCATCTGTCCCTCCATACTCGTCTACAACCAGTGCCAGATGTATCTTTTTCTGACGGAACTCCTCCAGAAGGTCATTTATCTTCTTACTTCCCGGCACAAAATATGCCTCTCTTATAAGCCTGTGCCAATCAAAATCCTTCACGCCATCCCTTATGTATCCAACCAAATCTTTAACATAGAGAAAACCCCGAATACTGTCCAGATTTTTCTCATATACCGGAAGTCTGGAGTATCCGTACTCAATTGCCTTTCTTAGCACCTCACTTGAACTCATTGAAGTACTTAGTGCTGCCACCTCTACTCGTGGTCTCATTATCTCTGATGCTGAGGTAGTTGAAAGGCTCGAAATGCTTTTAAGAAGTCTCTTCTCTTCGACCTCCGATGCATCAGAAATGTTATCTATATCTGTAATATCCTCTATTGACAGTGACTCTCTCTGCTCTCTACTCTCGACAAGAGCAGTATTGAAGCGACTCAGAATAATATTAAAAGGGGCTCCAACCTTACATAGTGCAGAGGCAAAAAGAGATAGTCTCCTAAATAACTTTATCTCTCTCCCTTTTACAATATAAGAGACAGCTGTATTAACTATCAAAAAGAGAACAATCGAAATTGCAACAGCAGCAATGGGTCGTTTAAAGATTTGAGTGATAAAAAAGATTATCCCAATTTTTAACAGCAGAGATAACTGAAGTGTTGTCCCTTCTAATTCTGCCGGAGAAGTGAGCAATCTAGCTACTCTTTTGCCGCCTCTACTTTGGTCTTTATTAAGAGCTGCCCGTGATACTCTTTGCTGCCTAAAAGATTGATCAATCGCAGTTATCAGGGCATAAACCAACAGAGCGAGGATAAGTATTATCCCCTGGGAGAAATAGTCTTCTACGATACTACTGGGAGGTTCCAACTAAAAATTATATTGGTTATTGCTGCAAATATAATTAAAATAATTTTGCATAAAATTTTTCAAGCATAAATATTGGATAGTAGGACTCCTTGGCTTTTCTTAATCCCTCATCTCCAATGTCATCCTCTCTGTTGACATATTGATATCCGGGAGCCACCCTAGAAAGAAACTCTCTGTTAATCATTGGGTATGCCCCTCTAACCTCAGAAAATGCCTTCTCTATATGCACTATTATTGTATCTGAGTTTATAACCTCCCCAATTGTATAGGCGACAATTTTGCTATCAACCCTTAACACACCTCCTCTCAAGTTAAGAAGATGGTAGTTATCCAGACACTTTTCAACAGCACAACTCTCCCAGGATAGTGTTTCGAATTTTTTACACTCTACCCTTGCGCACCATTCGTGGTTGAAGTCCTGAATTTCGGTGATCATATCTGAGCTGAGCTCTTCATAACTCCAGTTATTATTACTTGCAAAATAGTTAAGGTGATTTCTCTTTGGCTGTAGTTTTTTTCCTGAGAGCGAGATAAGTTTTTCACTCTCATATATGTAGTCAAAACTATCTCTTACAGGATTAAAATTAAATCTATCCGGGAAAAGACTCTTTAACTCTTGAGCTGTTTGATCTGTTACTCCAATAAGTGTAAAAAAGGCGCCGTTGTGTGCTGCATCTTCGATCATCAGCTCAATAACCTCTTTAACATCTCCACAGCCTGCCGGATAGAGATAGCGAAAATCGGGAGCAGAGCCAGTTCTCAGTAATAGAAAATCTTTATATCTTCCAATTTTAGATTGATATATACCATCCCAGATGAAGAGATTAGTGAAGCAGTACTCAGCTCCACGGAAGTCTGACATCTTTAGCAGAGTATCTGCCCAACCCTTATCTTCAATTTTAATTTGTTTGAATTCCAACATAATAGATTATTCGGAAAGCCATATTTTTAACCTCTCAACCGCTTTTTCTCTCATCTGAGGGGGTAGTGTAGATATTCTAGCCCGGTGGCTCCCTTTTGGTTCAATAAAGAGAACAACGTTTTCGCTTTTTGGTTCATTTACCTTAACTGCACTCCAGGGGTCGTACTCCCCATAAATAAACATCATCCTCTGAGGTGTGTTGGCTACAAATCGCTTTAATTTTTTATAAAGAGCCTTGTCAAATTTAAATCCGGCACCTGAAGGGATAAAGAGTTCGTTGAGATAGCCCTTTGAATTTTTAATTGTTAGCAACCCTTTAAAGGGGCGAGTGTCGTATCCGTAATAACCCAACTCTCTTGATGCCTGAACAAAAAATGCTGTTGTTGAACTTTCGTTAACAAAATAGTCTACAGGGCTAATCTTCATCCAGTATTTAAATACCTCGTTTGCAGATGATCCTGCCGCCGGCACCTCTGAGATAGGGCTACCCCACTGCCAGAAAGCAAAAGGGAATTCAAGGACCGAGTAGTCATAAATCTCTTTTGTGGTGAGGTTAAACTTGTAACCCTTTACACTGCATAAAGAGTCAAATTTTGGTTGCAGCTCCTCCCGGCGGTTTAGAATCTCAACTTGAAAATTCTCCAGCAACTCTCGCTGCTGTGGCGACCCTACAAACTCACTCAGAAACGGTTCGTGCCTGCCATCTTCTCTCCCCTTACACAGGGGTGCTACATAGGAAACGGTAATATCTACATCATCCGGGAAATACGCCCGGTATATAAGTGCCGTCTGTCCGCCTTTACTAATTCCTGTCGCTATCCACTTCCCTCTGTAAAACTGCTCAAAAGCCTTTTTGATAATGTGAAGGTCATATGCAGAGTTCTCTGCAGTAAGATATTTCCAATCAAGCGGATTTGGCGTTGACTCCAAAAAATATCTGTGCTCTACAAACACAATGTTAGTCTCAAAAAGTCTTGATAACTCGTCCCTGTATCTGGGGTTAGCTGCATAAGCCGCTCCATAACCCTCAGTAACAATCACTGTCGGTCTGCTGAATGAGAGGTTCATAAGAAAGACTCTTTGTGTAAAGCTCCCTGCAGATGGATTCTTATGATCTAAAGGTTGTTGAAAGTAGAGAACATATTTGTCGTTGAAATTCGGGCTCTCCAGTCGCTTTACACCACTAACCCCGGGGATAGCCTCAATTCTTGAGATAAGAGTATCCCTGTGTTGTGAAAAAAGTGATGATGAAGATAATGTTGTGAACAGCAAAATTACTGTTATTACGGAGAGGGCCCATTTGCCTTTGTATTTGCGCATATGTAAAAACTTAGTTTTGAGTAATCGGGCAAAAGTAAAGAAAAAACCTTACTTTTGCCCCAAATTAGTTTAGCAAATGAGTAACTTTGTCAAAGAGCTTACCTGGAGAGGAATGGTCCACAATATTATGCCCGGGACCGAAGAACAGCTGCAAAAAGAGCGGACATCTGCATATGTCGGAATTGACCCCACTGCAGATTCGCTACACATAGGACATCTCGTTAGTATAATGATGCTTAAACATCTGCAGGCTTGCGGACACAAACCCATAGCGCTTGTGGGAGGAGCAACGGGTATGATTGGAGACCCCTCAATGAAGTCTACAGAGAGAAACCTGTTGGACGAAGCAACCCTTCGGCACAATCAAAATGCAATACAGGGGCAACTCTCCCATTTTCTTGACTTCGACTCTGATGCGCCAAATGCCGCTATCCTTGTTAACAACTACGACTGGATGAAAGATTACACATTTCTGCACTTCATAAGAGATGTAGGGAAACACATTACAGTAAACTATATGATGAGCAAAGAGTCTGTAAAGAAGAGAATTATCGGAGATGAGAGGGAGGGTATGTCTTTTACGGAGTTTACCTATCAACTTGTTCAGGGGTATGACTATCTGCACCTCTACAATAATCACGGTTGCAAATTACAGATGGGTGGAAGCGACCAGTGGGGAAATATCACTACCGGAACAGAGCTTATACGAAGAAAAGAGTCCGGAGAGGCATTTGCCCTCACCTGCCCGCTTATCACAAAAGCAGATGGAGGTAAGTTCGGGAAAACCGAACAGGGTAATATTTGGCTTGATCCTAAGTATACAACGCCCTACGCATTTTATCAGTTCTGGCTGAATGTCAGCGATGAAGATGCAGAACGATACCTAAAAATCTTTACAATGCTCTCAAAAGAGGTAATAGAAGCCGAGGCAACAAAACATCGTGAGGCACCCCATTTAAGAGAGCTTCAAAAGCTCCTGGCGAAGGAAGTAACAACTATGGTACATGGAGAGTGTGAGTACAACAAATCTGTTAAGGCCTCCTCAATCCTCTTTGGGCAATCTACCTCAGAAACCCTTCGGGAGCTGGATGAGAGAACCTTTTTAACCATCTTCGATGGGGTGCCCCAGTATGAGATAGCAAAAGAGGATTTAACACTCAATATTACTGAAATACTGGCAGTTAAAAGCTCTGTCTTCCCATCAAAAGGGGAGTGCCGCAAAATGGTTACTGCCGGAGGAGTTAGTATAAACAAGACAAAAATAGAGTCTCCCGAAGATCTTATCTCTTCTGAAGATTTGTTAAATGATAAATATATCCTTATTCAAAAGGGTAAAAAGAACTATTTCATTCTAAAACTAAAATAATATGGAGGGAGAAAGCACAAGACAACATAAGGTCTCTAGACAACTGCAAAGAGATCTTTCAGAGATTTTTCGCGAGAAGGGAACCTCTGTATTTAAAGGTACAATGATAACTGTTACCTCTGTAAGGATTAGCCCCGACCTTTCGGTGGCAAGGGTGTTCCTTAGCATATTTCCATCTGCAAAGAGCGCAGAGGTGTTTAAAATTGTTCAGGATATCTCTAAGGCACTTAGAGGTGAACTTGGTAAAAGAGTTTCAAAACAGTTGAGAATTGTTCCGGATTTGGTCTTCATTATTGACGACTCTCTGGACTATGTGGAGAGGATAGAAGAACTACTTAAAAAATAAACCTTTAACAATTAAACATTAACAATTGCACCTTCCTCTCTTCATAGCAAAAAGATATCTGTTCGCAAAGAAATCGCACAATGTGATAAACGTTATATCATTAATCAGTGCGGGTGGTATTGCAATAGGCACAGCGGCTCTTATTATAATCCTCTCTGTCTATAATGGATTTGAGGGTCTTATTAAGTCACTTTATGGAGCGTATGAGTCGGATCTTCTCATATCTCCGGTTGTTGGAAAGAGCTTTATTCCCGATGGAGAACAATTCGAGGCTCTTCGTAAAGACTCCAGGATTGCCGCTTTCTGTGAAGTTGTTGAGGAGAATCTCTTTGTTAAATATGGAGACCAGGAGTCGGTAGCTACTATAAAAGGGGTAGATACTACCTACTCCCGCATAACTCAGCTCCACCAATATATAAAAGAGGGTGAGTTTTCTCTTTATCAGGGAGAGGTTCCTCAGGCTGTTCTTGGCAGGTTCCTTGCCTATCACCTGGGGCTACGTGTCCACTTTACCGAGTCTCTTACTCTCTATTTTCCTTCCCGAAACAGCCGTTTTTCCATTGCCAATCCATCATCATCTCTCAACTCGAAGGAGGTGTTTCCCTCAGGAATCTTCTCTTTGGAGCAGGGGTTCGATAAGAAATACATATTTATCCCTATTTCGGTTGCAAGAGATCTCCTGGAGTATGAGAACGAGGTTACTTACATAGAACTCTATCTCAACAACAAAGAGCAGCTTCTCTCTGTAAAGAGAGAGCTCCAAAACACCTTAGGAGATAAATATATTATCAAAGATAGATTTGAGCAGAATGAGACACTATATAAAATGATGGAGTCGGAGAAGCTCTCAATCTATATAATTCTTCTTTTCGTGTTGGTCATTATCTCCTGCAACCTTTTCGGTTCTCTCTCAATGCTGATTATTGAGAAACGAGAAGATACCTCGACATTAAAGGCGATGGGTGCAGATGACCGGCTTATTAAACGTATTTTTCTCCTTGAGGGATGGATGATCTCTCTACTTGGAGTTGCTGTGGGTACTGTGGTTGCACTTGCGTTTTGCTTTATACAGCAAACTTTTGGGATAATCCCTATGCCGGGAAACTTCATAATTGAAAATTATCCGATAGTTGTAAGAGCATCTGACGTGATCATAACTGTCTGTGGTATAGCCATTATAGGACTTTTTGCTGCTTATTTACCCTTGGCAATTGTTAAAAAAATAGAAAATTTCTAAAATTGATGCAACGTTTATAATACCTCCTGCATCTTTAATACGTAGGTTTAGGTTTTAGTACACAAGAAAAGGGGTCGATGTCTGTAGCAGGGGGTCGGCCTTTTTTTTGCATCGGCTCTTAATTTACTACATTTGTCAATTAAGAGAGGCTAACAAAATAAAACTACAAGATGAGACAATTTGCACTTCTTGCTCTTTCTGTAATTGCAGTTACACTGCTTACACACTCCTCGCTGACAGCTAAAACTCCACTTGACAAACAGGAGACAGAAAACAAAAAACCTAGAGTGGTAATTCTTGCAACAGGTGGGACTATTGCCGGGGCTGCCACCAGCTCCACACAGGCTTCGTATAAACCCGGAGTACTCAGCATAGAGCAGATACTGAAAACAGTTCCTGATATAGAGAAGATTGCCCAACTCAAGGGTATTCAGGTAAGCAATATAGCAAGCCAAAATATGGAGGAGGGAATTTGGCTGGAGCTGTGGAGAACAATCGACAATCTCTTTACACACGATCTTTGCGACGGAGTTGTAATTACGCACGGTACCGACACAATGGAGGAGAGTGCCTACTT
>CAYGOE010000080.1:0-7350 GCA_964351405.1 uncultured Muribaculaceae bacterium
AGTCACTTTCGGGTTTGCCGCATCCAGCTCTACAAAAAACATCAACCAGATTATTGCCAGAGGGGTAATGATAAAACTGATAATCTGCTTTAATTTCATAATTAGTTACCTTCTTTGTTTTGTTACTTTTTCTGCAGAGTCGAGGTAGAGCGATAGGGCAGCAGATCCGTACCAGTTATAAAGGTCGGCTTCCAGAAGTCTCTCTTTTACTGCAGGATCTCCTTTTAACAGCTCTTTTGCCTCTTCAAAATCCTTTGCATTAAGTATGAACAACCCTCTGTAACTATTTTCATTCTTTCCTATTGGCCCTGCTACAACAAGTTTACCGGCTTTAACCATAACCCCCATATTGCTCATATGACCCGCAAAACAGCTGTCTATGAACTTTTTATCTGTTGTAGTGTTACTCCCTGTCTTGAGAATTACCAATATATAACTCTTCATACCATATTCATCGGCACCAAGCTTTTTTGCCAGTTCTGAATCAAAATTATGGTTATTTGTCTGACTCAATGCCAGTGAGACAAATAGTAATGAAATTATTGTTAATACTGTTGTTTTCATAGTATTACCTTTATATTGAGTTTAATATCATCATTTTGTTATGTATTTATCCGGCTCATTTAAGAACTCTATAAGATTAATTACCCTGGAGTAACCTCCGGCCGTGAGTGTAGCAAATGTACTGTTTTGAACATCATCTGCCCCAATAACCTTGCCGTCAAATTTCAGATCTTTGGTAGCACAGGCATCCTTGATTACTATACACTGAAAACCAAAGTCGTGTCCCGCTCTAACTGCAGCTTCCAGACACATATGTGTCTGCATCCCAATCACGACAAGCCGTGTGATACTGTTGATTTTGAGATAATCAAGCAGATCTGTACCCAGGAAACTGTTTACCTCCTTTTTTGTGATCACCTTCTCACCGGAGATAGGTTCTACACTTTTATGAATTTCAAACCCTTTCGATGCCTGATGTCTGATATGCACAACAGTCATATTTTTGTCTCGGAATACTTTAAGAACTTTGCCTGCTGCGTCTGCTGCCTGCTGGACATTAACAAGCCCCGGCCTATCTCCAGGAAAATAGAACTCCTGGACATCAACAATCAGAAGCGCTGTTTTTACGGTGTCTGTTATTAGAGCGGCTCTAGAAACATTTAAAAAATGTGCGAGCAAGAGGATTGAGATGACTATTTTCTTCATATTTTCTCTTAATTACAAATATAAAGATACATTTTTATGACAACTTTGCCTGAGTTATTCCCGGGCTTAGGTTATTCTCGTGGCTGCCGCTCCACAAAAGGCAGGCAGCTCCCTGGGAGTTTTTCGCATTTTCTTGTTTATCTGCGCTTTAGCCCGTGAAGCAGGGCTTTATTATTGATAATCAACACTATCCCACGATGCTTGGCAAGGTTAAATGGCGTTTGTTTTGCAGGTATCGCTGCAGAGGTTGCACTGGACACAGTTGTAGTTTGACAGTTTTGTAATTGTATTTTTACGGTCAATCACAATTGACTGGGTAGGGCAAATCTTTTGACAAGCAGTGCATAGGGTGCATTTCTCTTTGTCGATTCGTCTCGGGTTGAGGGAGAAGATAGAGACAACCCCTACAAGTACTCCGTATGGACACAGCAGGCGGCAAAAAGGTCTCGGAATCCAGTAACCTACTATTAGTACAATAGCAAGATAGCTCCACGAGAAAATCCCGAATGCAGAAAGAAATTTCGGCTCCATTGGGTTTCCGAAAATCAGACCTGCAGCTTGCTCAAACCAGATTTTACCGGTAAAGAAGAGCGCCTTGTATGGCTCCAGCCGACAAGCCAGAAAGTATGTAGATTTTATTGCAAAATACAAAGTTGCTACCAAAATGAGAATTGGTATTACCCTGACGATTTTATTTACAATCAAAGGCAACTGAATATGTTTTCTCTTCTTGTAAAACAGATGCTGAACAGCACCCAGCGGACAACCGGAACTACAGAAAACCCTTCCTGCTACCAGTGCTATTACCAAAGGTGAGATAAAGACAATCAGAGTAACCAGCCCCACAAGTTTTGGGGTAATCATACCGATTGTAACATTGGTTATAACCCCAACCGGGCAGATACATCCGCCCCTTATCAGCCCAAGGTAAGCCAGAGTAATTATTGCCAGTATTGTAATGTAGCGTGATGGTTTTCTTTTAATAACAAAGAGAAGCCCGGCCAGCATTATCAGAATAAGTATCCCCATATCTACAAAGACCATATACTCCGGGGTGGGATGATACTGTTTGGGAACATAGCTCTCCCGGAACTGCCAGACATCGCTGTTTTCATCTACCTCTCTTATGCAGTTTGAATTACACTGCTCTTGTGCAAATAGTGAGTTTACAGAAGAGAGCGTGGGAACAAAAAGAGTAAGCGTCACAAAAAGTGTGACAATTTTTATAATATGCTTCATAATCTCTCCTTTTAATATTCTCCTTCCTCTAATGCATACTCACCTTTGAAATCATCTTCAGGACCGAACCAAACTCTGTCAACAGCTTTCTCCGGGCACTTTGCTGCTATGTTGCAGCTGTTGCAGGCGATGCAAAGATCTGGACGGATAATCAGGAACATAGATTGTGTACCCTTTTCGGTGCAGTTTTTAACACATTTACCACAACCTGTACACTTTTTGTCATCAATGGTATAGATGAAGGTTCCGTCAACTGTTCCGGAGTAGCTCTCTCTCAATACAGCATCGTGAGGGCAAACCCTCTTTCCCGCCTCCATAATCTTATCTGAGGTAATATGCTTGTCACTTATGTGACCATAACAAACCACACAGAAGCTGCACTTTTTTTGGTCGTTTACAGCTTTTACTGCAGACGGTGTTCTAACACAAGCAGTTTCGCAAATTCCACATCCGGTACATTTATGCGGGTCAATTGCCCATACAAACCTGGTTGATGGACCTGCTGTCTCCGGATTCAACTGACTCTTGATTACTCTGTAGGTTACGCCGCCTATTGCAAGCACGCACGCACCCCTTCCTAAATTGACCAAGAATTTTCTTCGATCCATTTTCAATTGTTTTTATAAGGCACAGGTATCCAGCTTACCGGCAAAACAAAGCCTCTACTCAGTAGTGAAGCAGGAGCATTGTCTCCCGAAATCTCTAAAAGTGCTTTCTGAAGTCTTAATGCGTTAGCATCACTCACCTTAGACATATCCAGAATAACTGAACACAGAGGCATTGTCTCAGTTTCATATATAGTCCTGAAATCATCAGGATGAGCAATATCTACGGCACAACTTGCTGTAAGTGCATAATCCGATATAATGGCAACATCTGCCTGATTGTCAAGTAAAGCATTGATGCACTCTGTACAGCCGGATTTGCTGATAATTTGCAAAGGGGTGATCTTCATATTATCAAGAGTTTTAAATGGAGAGTGGTATTTCTCGTAAGAGTCCTGTTGACCTGCAACAAGTATCCGGTTGGTTATATCTTTAATTTCTGTAATGTGAGAATCCTTTTCAACAATAAAAATCCCTTTTAGCCACTGATTATTATTTGGATCAAGCAGATCGGCTATCCTTTTAAACTGAATTCCGGTTTCAGGAATGAGTGAAATTGCCAGCCAGGGTTTACAGATTGTTCCATCGTACTGCTTGCTCTTTAAAGTATCTTTTAGGTAAAACTCTTCAATGAAGTAGCTAATTTGAAGATCAATATTGTACTTTGTAAGCAGAATCTCCTGTAATTCACCGTACTCTCTGGTAGCAAGGTCTCCAATGCAAGAACAGGCGGTATTAAGACCATAGGTGTCGTTTATTGCAAGCGAGATTGACAAAATAGAGTCCGATGTAGATGATTCTAACCCCTCGGAGGGCACAAAGGCAGTCTCCTCATATAGATTGAGAGCCTTTTCTTCACTATTATTGCAGCTTGCAAAGAGAGTGCAAGCTGTAATAATAAGAGGTATGTGAAATACTTTTGGCATCTTCATTCAATAGAGCTATTTAACAGAGATGCACTTAACAATGCCATCTGTTTTTGATGCCAGATAGACATTGTCTTTTGTGTCCACTATCATTGGAATATAGGCACAGCCCTTTACAAGCTCATCGATACCCTCGATTTTCTTTGCACCCTCTTTGCTATACACCTTTATACGGGTAGGGTCTTTCTCAACTGTAACAATACCACCGTTTGAGAGGAAGGCAACGCTAACCGGGTTGCAGCAGCCGTGGAACTCATCGACTCCTGTACCGCGCTGGCCAAAAGCAATTGTAGCCGCTCCTGTAAAGTCATATCCGTTTACCCTGAAAGCACCCAGGTTAGCTACCAGAACCTCGCTGTTATTACGTACTGAAAAGTCCAAAATACCGCAGCAGGTTCGAAGTTTCTCAATTGAAGATTTTTTTGCTCCTGTCTCTAAGTCGTAAATATTTATTAATCTGCCTCGTGTATCGGCAACCAAAATGTTGTTTTCTGTTACCCTTACGCCTGTTGCTGTAATTACTCCTTCAAGTTTCAGATCTTTCACTTTTACGCCTTTCGAGTTCAAAATGATACTCTCTACACCGGTAGGGGTCTCTACCTGAATAGATCTTCCCCGTGATTCAACGGTCTTCTTTTCGATTATTGTACCAAGAACATAGATATTATCTGCGTTATCAACAGCAATTACAGAAGGTTTAGAGTTGAGTTTAGATTTGAACTCAGCAATTTTTGCCCCTGTAGGGCTAATTAACAAAACGTTACCTTCACTTGTAATAGCAACCACATTGTCATTTGACATCACTGCCAGATAAATTACATTCTTATGATCTTTTCCTGCAAATGTGTTATCTACCGAGTATGTAAGGTTGCTGGCCTCTGTAATGAAAGACTCCATAGAGACCTCTGTCTTTTTCATCTCAGTTACTGTCTCACGCATCTTTAAAACACTTGGCAGTTGTGCAAGCTTTGGATCCAACATATTTATAAACTCCTCTACAACAGCAGAGCTTTTGCCGGAAGTGGCGCGACCCACTAAAATTACAGAGAAGTTTGATTTGGGGAACTCCTTAATAAAGTCGACAGCAAGCTGATCGTTCTCCTTTGTGTGTGTATCAAGGATAGCTTCAATCTCTTTTCTCCTCTCCTCAGTTACAGCTCCTTGAGAACCTCTTGAGTACAATTCTGTTCTGAGCTCATTAACTTTATACTTTTCACCAAGAGCTTTAACTCTTTCACTGTAAAGATTTGCGTCATCCTGTATCTTACTACCCTCAATAACAGCTTTCATCAGGGAGTCTACGTGACCTTTAATAGTAATATTGGAGTTCTCATTGTAGAAAGAGAGGGTTGCAGCCCTTCTATCTTCAACCATAAGATAGAATTGTGATGGCTCTACCAAACTTCCGGTAAATGTAAAAGATCCGTTTTCTACAACAGCAGTGTCGGTCAAAGTTCTTTCTGACAATGACATTAGAATAACTTTCCCCTCTGGAAGTCCTTCCAGGGTTCCTGTGATTTTGAAAGTAGTGCTTGGTTTACACGATGTAATAGCCAATATTAAGATGAGTATAAAAGCACCAATTCGTGATAGTTGTTTTGTATTCATATTATTTTTATAAAGAGTTTATTTCAAAAACAGGTTAAGGATATTTTGTTTTCTATATGTTTTAAAAGCATATTTTAAAAGCACACATAAGGCAAATAAGGGTGAAATCCCAATTACTATAAGTACAAACTAAACACCATTAACCCTAATCTCAAATTGAAAAAATTCTGAAAAAAAGAGATCAAAACAGAAATAGTGTAATTATAAAATCAAGCTGTTGCTAGTTTTTTTCAATCAAGCTTTAAAGGTAGTAATAATAATAAAACAAAATAGAGGCTATTGAAAAATTTCCTTAATAAACTCAACAAATAAGTATAATAAATGTTATTCATCGGAGCTATTAATAATTTGTAATTTTGCTTAAAACTTTGATGTACTAACTAAGTAATGTTAAAATAGATATGAAAAGCCGTGAATATTATCTCGATCTTCTTAACAGAAATGTAAATAACCCAAAGATGATTGCCCACTCTTTGGCCTCGGAGGCTGTTCTTAGAGCGTTGGCGACAAGGCTGGGCGAGGACGTGGATTTATGGGGAGTTGCAGGCCTTTTGCACGACATAGATGTTGAAATCACAAGTTCAGACTCCAAGCAACACTCTTTGGTCGGGGCTGAGATGCTGGAGGCAGAGGGGCTTCCGAAGGAGCTTGTAGATGCCGTTAAGATGCATAATGAGATGTCAACAGGGCTTGAGAGAACTACCCGTTTTCAGTATGCACTTGCTGCCGGAGAGACCGTTACAGGGCTCATATTTGCAACGGCAATTGTACAACCGGATAAAAAAATATCCAGTGTTAAGGTAAAATCTGTTGTAAAAAGAATGAAAGAGAAGCTATTTGCCGCCTCTGTAAACCGGGATACAATAATGGAGTGCGAAAAATTCGGTATCCCACTGGACGAATTTGTCGCACTCTCTATTGAGGCATTACTACCTGTTGCCCCGGAGTTAGGAATGTAATAACCTAGGAGTTATTTACTATCCTGTTGTAGGATTCTCTCTTTTTGCTTTTCGTACTCCTCTTGTGATATTATTTTTTTATCAAAAAGTTCTCTCAGTTCAAGAAGTTTTTCAACCTTCGTTTTAGATATATTTTCTACTGCAAGCGGAATCATCTCATAGGTGTGGGTTGGTTTGTACTTCATAGTCCAAAGAAAAGGTACCCAAACAAACAACCCTCCGATAATTGCACCTACATCTGCCGCCTCGTTTCTCGCAAAGGAGGTGTAAAAAGGTTCATAACCCTCTTTTTCAAGCCTGACATTAGTCACACTTCCAACTATTTTTGTGTCTGTGTGCAGATATGGAGTCTTACCGACAGGCTCTCCGTCGATGTAAATTTTTGCATCCTCTGGCGAGGCATAAATCATAGTTGAACTGGCACAACTGCTTGCCAAAACAGCGCAAATAAGAATAGATGAAACAATTCGTAAAAGTGGTGATGGTTGTAACATAAAAATTATTTTTTAAAATCTCGTACTATAAGACGATGAGCTTACAACAAATGTTACACCAATTTTTCTTTTACGAGTAAAATTTCCATTAAGTTTCCATTAAGTTTCCAACCGGAGATTTGCCGGAAATAAACTGGCAGTGTTATGTGAAACAGGTTGGATTATAAGTGTTTAAAAATCGGGGTTTAGGCAATTGAGAGAAACTCAAATATTAATTTATTAATCCACAGGTGCTTACACAAAACACTAACAGATTTCTAAAGTTCCCCACGTGCTTAACTCGCATATTAACAACAGCTAACGAGGTGTT
>CAYGOE010000081.1:0-7215 GCA_964351405.1 uncultured Muribaculaceae bacterium
TCGCGACTTCTAAATCCCTTTTAGATTATCCGGATTTCTTAGAAGTTCAGTTGAAATCTTTTAAAGATTTCTTCCAGCTTGAGACAACACCAGAAAATCGCAAAAACGAAGGCCTTTATAAAGTTTTTCAGGAGATATTTCCTATTACGGACACCCGCAATAATTTTGTCCTTGAATTCATAGACTACTTTATAGATCCTCCTCGTTATACTATAGAGGAGTGCCTTGACAGAGGTCTTACCTACAGTGTGCCATTAAAGGCGAAGCTTAAGCTATACTGCACAGATCCCGAACACGAGGATTTCGATACTGTTATACAGGATGTATACCTTGGGACAATTCCTTATATGACCCCAAGGGGAACGTTCGTTATAAATGGTTCTGAAAGAATTGTTGTTTCACAGCTGCACCGTTCACCCGGTGTATTCTTTGGGCAGAGTGTACACGCCAATGGTACAAAGCTGTATTCAGCAAGAATAATCCCTTTCAAAGGGTCTTGGATCGAGTTTGCTACAGACATAAATAATGTGATGTATGCATACATCGACAGAAAAAAGAAATTACCTGTTACCACTCTCCTTAGAGCCATAGGTTATGAGAGTGACAAAGATATCCTGGATATCTTTGGTTTGGCAAACGAAATTAAAGTAAATAAGAACAATCTTAAGAAATGTCTGGGGAGTAAGCTAGCAGCAAGAGTTCTTAAAACGTGGAATGAAGATTTCGTAGACGAAGATACAGGAGAGGTTGTATATATTGAGAGAAATGAGATCGTTGTAGACAGGGAGACAATTCTGGAAGAGCACCATCTGGAGATGATCCTTGACTCCGAAGTCAGCACAATATTAGTTCATAAAGAGGATGCAAATGTCAATGACTTTGCAATCATACATAATACACTGCAAAAAGACCAGACAAACTCCGAAAAAGAGGCTGTCTTTTATACATACCGTCAGCTTCGTAACTCAGAGCCACCTGATGAGGCTACTGCAAGAGATGTGATTGACAAACTCTTCTTCTCAGACAAGAGATATGATCTTGGAGAGGTTGGAAGATACAGGCTCAACCATAAACTAAATCTTACCATTGCAGATGAGACCAGAGTTCTCACAAAGCTTGACATTATTGAGATCATACGTTACCTTATACAACTGATCAACTCAAAAGCGATTGTGGACGACATCGACCACTTGAGCAATCGTAGGATCAGGACAGTGGGTGAACAGCTTGCAAACCAATTTAGTGTTGGTCTTTCAAGGATGGCCAGAACCATCAGAGAGAGGATGAATGTAAGAGATAATGAGGTCTTTACACCAATTGACCTGATTAACGCAAAAACTTTATCATCAGTTATAAATTCATTTTTCGGGACAAGCCAGCTATCCCAGTTTATGGACCAGACCAACCCTCTGGCGGAGATGACTCACAAACGTCGTCTATCTGCACTGGGGCCTGGCGGTCTATCAAGAGACCGCGCCGGATTTGAAGTTCGTGACGTTCACTACACTCACTACGGACGTCTATGTCCGATTGAAACTCCTGAGGGACCAAATATTGGTCTTATCTCATCTCTTTGCGTTTATGCCAGAATCAATGACCTGGGTTTTATCGAAACACCATATCGTAAGGTAGATGATGGAAAAGTAGATATGACCGTTAAGGGTATTGTCTATATGAGTGCAGAGGAGGAGGAGGAGAAGATGGTAGCTCAGGCTAACGTACATATTGACGAATCAGGTCAGATTACAGACGAAAGAATCAAATGCCGTTTTGAAGCAGATTACCCTGTAGTAGGCAAAGAGGATGTTCACCTGGTGGATGTTGCTCCTAATCAGATTGCCTCTATAGCAGCCTCTCTAATCCCTTTCCTTGAGCACGATGATGCAAACCGCGCGCTTATGGGATCAAATATGATGCGTCAGGCAGTTCCGTTAATAAAACCTGAATCACCTATTGTTGGTACGGGTCTTGAGGGACCAGTTGTAAAAGACTCCCGTACCCAGATAACTGCAAGAGGAAAAGGTGAGGTTGTATATGTAGATGCACGTGAGATTCACGTGAAGTATGAGATGACCGAGAATGAGAGATTCGTAAGTTTCGATCCTGAAATTACCGTTTACAGACTGCCACTATATAGGAAGACAAACCAGAACACCTCTATAACTCTTAAGCCGATTGTTAAAAAGGGGGAGAGGGTAGAGCCCGGTCAGATTCTTTCCGAAGGTTATGGTACAGAGAAAGGAGAGCTCGCTCTCGGAAGAAACCTTAAGGTGGCATTTATGCCTTGGCAAGGTTACAACTTTGAGGATGCAATTGTTATTTCTGAAAGGCTTCTCCGTGAAGATGTCTTTACATCAATTCACGTTGACGAATATATAATGGAGGTACGCGACACTAAAAGAGGAATGGAGGAGCTTACATCCGATATTCCAAACGTAAGTGAAGAGGCAACCAAAGATCTGGACGAAAATGGTATCATAAGAATAGGGGCAAACATTGAGCCGGGAGATATTCTCATCGGTAAGATTACGCCTAAGGGTGAGAGTGATCCCTCTCCGGAAGAGAAGCTTCTAAGAGCCATATTCGGAGATAAAGCAGGAGATGTTAAAGATGCTTCATTAAAAGCATCTCCATCTTTGAGGGGAACTGTAATCGAGAAAAGACTATTTTCCAGAGTTGCTAAAGAGAACTCAAAGAAAGGGAAATCTGCCTCTAAAAATCAGATCCAGCACGCAGAGGAGAACTTTACCAGAAAAACAGGTCAGCTTCGAATAAACTTCCTTGAGAGGCTATTTGCACTTTTACAGAACAAGAGTTCTCAGGGTATTACAGATCTTTACGGCGTTGAGATTATATCAAAAGGTGTTGAGTTCAAACTCGACCTTCTTGATAAGATAGATTACGAAAACATCAACCCTACCAAGTGGACTACAGAAAAGAGCACCAATAATCTTATTAAACAGCTTATTAATAACTACCTGATTGCTCATAAAGAGTTTGATGCCGAACTTAAGAGAATCAAATACAATCTTACAATCGGTGATGAACTCCCAACAGGTATAATGCAGCTGGCTAAAGTTTATATTGCCAAGAAGAGAAAGATTAGAGTTGGGGATAAAATGGCAGGTAGACACGGTAATAAGGGTATAGTTGCAAAAGTGGTTAGAGATGAAGATATGCCTTTCCTTGAAGATGGATCGGTTGTAGATATAGTACTCAACCCACTAGGTGTACCTTCCCGTATGAACCTTGGACAGATCTATGAGACAGTTCTGGGATGGGCAGGTAAAGAGCTTGGTAAAAAATACAGTACTCCTATTTTTGATGGTGCAAACCTTGATGAGATCTGCGACTTTACTCAAAGTGCAGGAGTTCCTAAATATGGAAAAACATATCTTCGTGACGGAGGAACAGGAGATCTGTTCGATCAACCGGCTACTGTGGGTGTTATCTATATGCTTAAACTCGGCCATATGGTAGATGATAAGATGCACGCTCGTTCTATTGGACCTTACTCACTAATCACTCAGCAGCCTCTTGGAGGTAAAGCTCAGTTCGGAGGTCAGCGATTTGGAGAGATGGAGGTTTGGGCGCTTGAAGCCTTTGGTGCAGCCAACATATTGCAGGAGATTCTTACGATTAAGTCAGATGACGTATCCGGAAGGTCTCGTGCCTATGAAGCTATTGTTAAGGGAGACCCAATGCCGGCCGCCGGAATACCGGAATCGCTAAATGTGTTGCTACACGAACTTCGCGGATTGGGCTTGAGCATAACCCTTGACTAATTAGATTAAGTAATTGCAAATCTTTGAAATAGAATAATATGTCTACTAAGAAAGATATAAAGGTAAAGAGTAATTTCAACCAGATCACCATAAGTCTGGCCTCTCCCGAAGAGATTCTGGAAAGATCCTCCGGTGAAGTATTAAAACCGGAGACCGTCAACTACAGAACCTATAAACCGGAGAGAGACGGCCTGTTTTGTGAGAGAATTTTTGGTCCCTATAAAGATTATGAATGCCACTGCGGTAAATATAAGCGAATTCGTTACAGGGGAATCATTTGCGATCGTTGCGGTGTAGAGGTTACAGAGAAGAAGGTTAGAAGAGAGAGAATGGGGCACATATCCCTTACAGTTCCTGTGGCTCACATCTGGTACTTCCGCAGCACTCCAAATAAAATAGGATACCTCCTTGGAATTCCATCAAAAAAACTTGAGGCTATCATCTATTACGAGCGCTATATTGTTATCCAATCCGGAATAAAGAGGGCTGATGGAGTTAAAGAGCACGACTTTCTTACAGAGGATGAGTATATGAACATCTTGGATTCACTTCCAAGAGAGAATCAGCTGCTTGACGATAACGATCCAAACAAGTTTATAGCCGGGATGGGTGCCGAGGCAATCTACAAGATGCTTGGCAGGATAGATCTGGATCAACTCTCATACGACCTGCGTCATAAAACAGAGAACGAAACCTCTCAGCAAAGAAAGGCAGAGGCTCTTAAAAGGCTAAGCGTTGTTGAGGCATTCCGTGAATCTAAGGCTATTAACAATCCGGGGTGGATGATCCTTAAAGTTATTCCGGTTATTCCACCTGAGTTACGACCACTGGTTCCATTGGACGGAGGGCGTTTTGCTACATCAGATCTTAATGACCTCTACAGAAGGGTAATTATTAGAAATAATCGACTTAAACGGTTAATTGAGATTAAGGCTCCTGAGGTGATTTTAAGAAATGAGAAGCGTATGCTTCAGGAGGCAGTTGACTCGCTTTTTGATAATTCAAGAAAGTCAAATGCCGTTAAAACAGAGGCAAACCGCACACTTAAGTCTCTTTCGGACAGTCTTAAAGGTAAACAGGGCCGTTTCCGTCAGAACCTCCTTGGTAAGAGGGTTGACTACTCGGCACGTTCCGTAATTGTTGTGGGACCGGAGCTTAAAATGCACGAGTGCGGTCTCCCTAAAGATATGGCTGCAGAGCTGTTTAAACCGTTTGTCATTAGGAAACTAATCGAACGCGGAATCGTTAAGACTGTAAAATCTGCCAAAAAAATTGTTGACAGAAAGGATCCTGTAATTTGGGATATTCTGGAGAATGCAATGAAGGGACACCCGGTTATGTTAAACCGAGCTCCTACCCTGCATAGACTAGGAATCCAGGCATTCCAGCCAAAATTGATAGAGGGTAAGGCAATTCAGTTGCACCCACTATCTTGTACTGCTTTCAACGCCGACTTTGACGGTGACCAGATGGCAGTTCACCTGCCACTTGGAAATGCTGCCATTCTTGAAGCACAACTTTTAATGCTGGGCTCACATAATATTCTTAACCCTGCTAACGGAGCACCAATTACTGTCCCCTCTCAAGATATGGTTTTGGGACTCTATTATATCACTAAACTCCGTATTGGAGCAAAGGGAGAGGGTAGAAAGTTCTATGGCCCGGAAGAGGTTATAATTGGCTATAACGAAGGAGCAGTAGCTCTACACACAGAGATTGAGGTTAGAATGCCTAAAGATATGTGTGATCCTTCAAAAGGAAATGTGATGGTAAAAACTACAGTGGGAAGAGTTTTATTTAACCAGGTTGTTCCCCCGGAAGTAGGATATATAAATGAGATTTTGACAAAGAAATCTCTTCGTGATATAATCGGTAATGTACTCAAAGTGTCCGGAGTTGCCAGAACGGCTCAGTTTCTTGATGATATCAAGGACATTGGTTTTAAAATGGCGTTCAAGGGAGGTCTCTCATTCAATCTGGAAGATGTAATTATTCCTGAAGAGAAGGTGGCCCTTATAGAAGATGGTTACAAACAGGTAGAGAACATTATGTTTTCATACAACAACGGTTTGATTACCAATAATGAGCGCTACAATCAAATAATTGATATCTGGACATCTACAAACTCAAAACTTACCAACATAGTGGAGAAGAGAATAGCAACAGACAAACAGGGATTCAATCCTGTCTATATGATGCTTCACTCGGGTGCAAGGGGTTCTAAAGAGCAGATTCGTCAGCTCTCAGGAATGAGGGGTCTGATGGCCAAACCTCAAAAATCAGGTTCAAGTTCTGCTGAGATTATTGAAAACCCAATTCTATCTAACTTTAAGGAGGGTCTTTCAGTTCTGGAGTACTTTATCTCTACGCACGGAGCCAGAAAAGGTCTTGCAGACACAGCTCTTAAGACTGCAGACGCAGGATATTTGACACGTCGTCTTGTGGACGTATCGCACGATGTAATTATAAATGAGGATGATTGCGGAACTCTACGCGGCCTTGTAGCAACTGCTATCAAAAACAAGGATGAGATTGTAGAGTCACTATATGACAGGATTCTGGGTAGAACCTCCGTTCACGATATCTACAACCCTTTAACAGGGGAGAAGATTATTGAAACTGGCGAAGAGATAACCGAGGAGGTTGCAGATCTTATACAAAATCTTCCTATTGAACAGGTTGAGATTCGTTCGGTACTTACGTGTGAGTCCCGTAAAGGGGTTTGCGGTAAATGCTACGGAAGAAATCTTGCAAACGGTAGAATGGTTGAGATTGGAGAGGTGGTAGGTGTTATTGCCGCTCAGTCAATTGGTGAGCCGGGAACACAGCTTACACTTAGAACATTCCACGTAGGGGGTACAGCTTCAAACATTGCATCTGAGAATGAGATTCTTGCCAGATATGATGGGCGACTGGAGTTTGAAGAGCTTAGAACACTTGTAAAAGAGTATGAAAACGGAGATAAATCGGAGATAGTTATCGGACGCACCGCAGAGATGCGAACTGTAGATTTTAATACCGGTATTGTTCTCTCTACTCACAACATTCCTTATGGAGCAACTCTCTTCTATAAGAATGGAGATGCTGTAAAGAAAGGGGACAGAATCTGCGAATGGGATGCATATAATGCGCTAACAATTGCAGAGATCGGAGGAAAGATTCACTTTGAGAACCTTATCGAGGGTGTAACATTCCGTGAAGAGGCTGCCGACGAGTACTCACTCCACAAAGAGAAGGTTATTATAGAGTCAAGAGATAAATCTAAAAACCCTATCATAAGAATTCTGGATGAGAATAAACTTGAACTCCGTCAGTACAATCTGCCTGTTGGTGCCCACATAATGGTGGAGAACGGCAAAAAGGTAAAATCGGGCGATATTCTGGTTAAAATCCCAAGAGCTATCGGTAAATCCGGTGATATCACAGGCGG
>CAYGOE010000082.1:0-6485 GCA_964351405.1 uncultured Muribaculaceae bacterium
CCAGCGCTAAATAACAAGTGGAGGATTTATGGCTTTAAGTAAAATAGAAAGAAGAGACAGAATACGGATGCGCATTCGTAAAGTGGTTAACGGTACTGCCGATCAACCGAGGATGTGTGTATTCAGGAGCAATAAACAGATTTATGTTCAGCTCATCAATGATATCGACGCAGTTACGCTGGCTTCTGCAAGTTCTATGGATAAGGAAATTGTATCTGAGTGCAAGGGTAAACCAGGTGTCGAAGTTGCAAAAATGGTAGGTAAATTGGCAGCGAAACGCGCTATAGAGAAGGGTATCTTACAGGTATCGTTCGACCGCGGAGGCTACCTCTATCACGGAAGAGTAAAAAGTTTAGCAGATGCCGCCCGTGAAGGTGGTCTTAAATTCTAAGATATTGAGTATGACAAATACAAACGTAAAAAAAGTTAAGACTACCGATCTAGAGCTAAAAGACAGATTGGTTGCAATAAAGAGAGTTACCAAAGTAACTAAAGGGGGACGTCACTTCAGCTTTGCAGCCATTGTGGTTGTCGGAGACGAAAAGGGTGTTGTCGGTTACGGTCTGGGAAAAGCCAATGAGGTGACAACTGCTATTTCAAAAGGGATAGAAGATGCAAAGAAAAATCTTGTAAAGATTCCTCTTAGCAAAGAGACTATACCTCACGAGCAATCGGCCAAATTTGGCGGTGCAAGAGTATTTATGAAACCGGCTGCTGCAGGAACAGGTGTTAAGGCGGGGGGTGCGATGCGTGCAGTGTTTGAGTCAGTTGGAATACACGACGTTCTGGCAAAATCTAAAGGATCTTCAAATCCTCATAACCTTGTAAAGGCAACTGTAGCTGCCCTTCTTGAGATGCGTGATGCATATACCGTTGCAGGTTTGCGTGGTATACCAATGAACAGAGTTTTTAACGGTTAAGGAGGAAATTGAAATGTCTAAAGTAAAAGTTACACAGGTTAAAAGTAAAAACAGTGCTACTAAGAAGCAGGAGGCAACCTTACTTACTCTCGGTATTCATAGAATACACCAGTCTGTGGAGATTGAGATGAATCCTGTTTACAAGGGTATGGTTGATAAGGTTTTGCACCTTGTTAAAGTTGAAGTAATTAACTAATAGGAGATTTTATAAATGAAATTACATAATCTTACACCTTCGACAGGATCCTTGGGAAGAGAAAAAAGGATCGGACGCGGCGAGGGGTCGGGTCACGGCGGGACATCTACCCGCGGTCATAAAGGTGCTCAGTCTAGATCGGGATACTCTCGTAAAAAAGGATTCGAAGGAGGGCAGATGCCTCTTCAGAGACGCCTTCCGAAATTTGGATTCAACAACATAAACAGAGTTGAATTTAAAGCTGTTAACCTCTCTACTCTTCAAGCCCTTGCAGAGAAGATGGAGGTAAATACACTAACTATCGATACACTTATAGATGCAGGTTTTGTATCCAAAAATCACAAGGTTAAAGTCCTTGGAAATGGAACATTGACCATTAAACTGGATATATCGGCTCACGCATTTTCTAAAACTGCTGTAGCCCAGATTGAAGCTCAACAAGGAACAGCTACAATAATCTAGACTATACAATGAAAAAACTGATCGATACAATTAAAAATATCTTCAAGATTGAGGAGCTGCGCAAAAGAATAGTCTATACTCTTCTACTGCTGCTGGTCTATCGCCTGGGAAGTTATGTGGTTTTACCGGGTATAGATCCTACTCAACTTGCTAACCTTCAGTCACAGGCATCTTCTGGTCTGTTGGGGCTGCTCAATATGTTTTCGGGAGGAGCTTTCGGTAACGCCTCTATATTTGCCCTTGGTGTAATGCCATATATCTCGGCATCTATCGTAATTCAGCTTTTGGGGATTATGATACCATACTTCCAGAGAATGCAGAGAGAGGGGGAGAGCGGAAGAAGAAAAATGAATCAGTGGACACGCTATCTGACAATTGCAATACTTGTACTACAGGGTCCTGCCTATATGGCCAATCTGCACGTACAACTGCCGGAGGGCGCGTTTTTATTTGATAGTTTCACATTTAATGTTTTTGCCACTGTTGTTCTCATTGGCGGAACTATGTTCATAATGTGGTTAGGAGAGAGGATTACCGATCGCGGCTTAGGTAATGGTATATCCCTCATAATCATGGTTGGTATCGTTGCTCGTATGCCTTTTGCCCTTTTAGCCGAGGGAGGAGCCAGAATAAATCAGACAGCAGGCGGTGGTATCCTTATGTTCATAGTTGAACTTATTGTCCTTTTCTTTGTGTTCGTTGCTACAATAGCACTTGTTCAGGGGACTCGTAAGATTCCGGTACAATATGCCAAAAGAATCGTTGGTAACAAACAATATGGTGGGGTTCGTCAATACATACCTTTAAAGATAAATGCGGCAGGAGTTATGCCAATTATCTTTGCTCAGGCGTTAATGATGTTCCCTCTCATATTTTCAGGTTTTGACGCTACCCGCGGAATTGCAGCTGCTCTTACCAACCCTATGGGTGTTTGGTACAATCTTATTTTCGGTCTGATGGTTATGGCTTTCACTTACTTCTATACGGCAGTAACTGTTAATCCGACTATGATGGCAGATGATATGAAGAAGAATGGCGGCTTCATCCCCGGGATAAAACCTGGCAAAAAGACCGCTGAGTATTTGGATGCAATTATGTCTCGCATAACGCTTCCGGGTTCGATTTTTCTCGCACTCGTTGCAATAATGCCGGCATTTGCTTCAATGTTGGGAGTTAATAACCAGTTTGCTCAGTTTTACGGAGGAACCTCGTTGTTGATTCTTGTAGGTGTGGTTCTGGATACGTTACAGCAGATAGAGAGTCATTTGCTGATGCGTCACTACGATGGCCTTATGAAGACAGGACGTCTCAAAGGTCGTTCGGCGATGTAATTGAATCTCAAGTTCTTTGAAAGATGATAAGATTAAAGACCGAGGAAGAGATTGAGTTGTTAAGAGAGAATGCTCTCTTAGTCTCAAAAACTCTTGCGGAGGTAGGAAGGCACATTGTTCCTGGTGTAACAACGCTCGAACTCAATAAAATTGCCGAAACTTACATCCGGGATAATGGCGCAGAGCCGGCATTCCTTGGTTACGGGGGATTTCCCTATACACTTTGTATTTCTGTAAACGATGTCATAGTCCACGGATTTGCATCGGATTACCGTCTGGTTGAGGGAGATATTATCTCCGTAGACTGTGGTACAGTCTACAAAGGGTTTTATGGAGATTCCGCCTACACCTTCCCGGTGGGAAGTATTTCAGAAGAGAGTAAGAAGCTTCTGCGTGTAACCAAAGAGTCTCTTTACCTAGGTATTGAGCAAGCAGTTAGCGGAAACAGGATTGGAGATATCTCTTATGCAGTACAGCACCATTGTGAGAAAAGCGGATTTTCCGTTGTGAGAGAGATGGTTGGACACGGTATAGGCAAGAAACTTCACGAGGCACCGGAGGTTCCGAATTTCGGAAGCAGAGGTCAGGGTAAAAAGCTTCAGGAGGGTATGGTAATTTGCATTGAACCTATGGTTAACGCCGGGGAGAGATCGGTCCATATGCATAAAGATGGCTGGACATTGAGTACTGCAGACCAAAAAAATTCGGCACACTATGAACTTACGGTGGCAATAACGAAGGGGAAACCGAGGGTCTTATCTACATTTGAGTACATTGAGAATAATAATATTTAAATTATAAGGATTATTTCGGATGGCAAAACAAGCTGCTATTGAGAAAGAGGGAACAATAATTGAAGCCCTGTCAAACGCGATGTTTCGCGTAGAGTTGGATAACGGGCACGTAATAATCGCCCATATCTCCGGGAAAATGAGAATGCACTATATTCGTATTTTGCCGGGAGATAGAGTGAGAGTAGAGATGTCACCTTATGATTTAACAAAAGGAAGAATTTCTTTCAGATACAAATAAAATTTAGATAATATGAAAGTTAAAGCATCCATTAAGAAGCGCAGCGAAGATTGTAAGATAGTAAAGCGTAAAGGACGCCTTTATGTGATCTGCAAAAAAAACCCTAAGTTCAAAATGCGTCAGGGCTAATTTTTAATTGTAAACATTAAAGAGAAAAGATAAATTATGGCACGTATAGCCGGAGTTGATTTACCAAAAAACAAACGAGGAGAGATAGGTCTAACCTATATCTACGGGATCGGAAGCAGTTCTGCCCAGAGAATCCTTGCCAAGAACGGCATAGATTTCAATACAAAAGTAAAGGACTGGAATGATGATCAGATTGCTGCAATAAGGGGAACCATTGCAGAGGAGTACAAAATTGAGGGAGAGCTTCGCTCTTCAGTTCAGACGAACATCAAACGACTGATGGATATCGGTTGTTACAGGGGTATTCGTCATCGTCTTGGGCTTCCTGTTCGTGGTCAGTCCACAAAAAACAATGCCCGTACACGTAAGGGTAAAAAGAAAACTGTAGCTAACAAGAAGAAAGCAACTAAATAGAACCTAGATCATGGCAAGAAAGACAGGAACAACAAATAAGAAAAAAATTGTAAAGGTTGATGCCCTAGGTCAGGCGCACATTTCATCTACCTTCAACAACATTATTGTATCCCTTACAAACAGCACAGGCCAGGTTATAAGTTGGTCATCTGCAGGTAAAATGGGATTCAGAGGTTCAAAGAAGAATACTCCTTACGCAGCTCAAACAGCTGCAGAAGATTGTGCCAAGGTGGCTTATGATTTAGGTCTTCGCAAGGTTAAGGTCTATGTTAAGGGACCGGGTGCCGGACGTGAGTCTGCAATTCGTACTATTCACGGAACAGGTATTGAAGTAACCGAGATTATTGACGTTACTCCACTTCCTCATAATGGATGCCGTCCTAAAGGACGCCGCAGAGTTTAACCTTTTTAAAATCATAATAAACGTTTTAACATGGCAAGATATACAGGGCCTACCACAAAAATCGCCCGCAAATTTGGAGAACCAATATTTGGTCCGGATAAAAGTTACGAGAAGAAGAACTATCCTCCGGGGCAACACGGACTCGCGAAGAAACGTAAGAAAACTTCGGAGTACGGGATCCAGCTTAAAGAGAAGCAGAAGGTTAAGTACACCTACGGACTTCTTGAGAGACAATTCAGAAATCTATACGATAAAGCATCCAGAATGAAGGGCCGTAAAGGTGAAAACCTTATTTTACTGCTCGAATCAAGGATTGACAATCTGGTATTTCGTATGGGGATTGCACCAAGCCGTGCTGCCGCAAGACAGCTGGTTATTCACCGCCATATCGTTTTAAATGGTGAGATGTGCAGTATTCCCTCTACCATTGTAAAACCTGGTGACGTAGTATCGGTACGTGAAAGATCAAAAAGTCTGGAGGTTATTCAAAACAACATCTCTCGTGGAGCCGCCAGACACTCTTGGATTGAGTGGGATGGAACATCAATCTCAGGCAAATATTTAAATATGCCTCTAAGAAGCGAAGTTCCGGAGACTATAAACGAGCAGTTAATTGTTGAGTTATACTCTAAATAATAAAAAAATGGCAATTTTAGCATTTCAAAAACCAGATAAGGTAATAATGCTTGACGCTACCGAAACTTTCGGTCGCTTTGAGTTTCGTCCACTGGAGCCGGGATACGGTATAACAGTAGGAAACGCTTTGCGCCGTATTCTGCTGTCGTCTCTTGAGGGCCACGCTATCACCGCTGTAAGATTTCAGGGAGTAGATCACGAATTTGCAACTATACCCGGAGTTATCGAAACAGTTGTTGATATCATTCTTAATCTTAAGCAAGTTCGTTTTAAGCGAATGGTAGAGGGAGAGGATACAGAGGTAGTAACCATCACGGTTAGCGGGAAACAGCAGTTTACTGCAGAAGACATCTCAAAACAGCTATCTTCTTTCAAGGTTCTCAACCCGGATCTTCATATATGTTCTATGGAGCCGTCGGTTACACTCTCTGTTGAATTCAGAATAGGAAAGGGGAGAGGTTATGTACCTGCAGAGGAAAATCGTGTTGAAGATGCGCCATTTGGACTAATTCCAATTGACTCCATCTTTACACCTATCAAGAATGTAAAATTCTCTGTAGAAAACTGGCGTGTTGAGCAGAAGACAGACTACGAGAAGTTAAATTTAGAGATAACAACAGATGGTTCGATTCATCCTAAAGATGCGCTTAAAGAGGCCGCCAAAATTCTGATTCATCACTTTATGCTCTTCTCAGACGAAAAGATAACTTTGGAGACACCTATTGAGGTTGTAAGCAATGAACTGGATGAGGAGTCACTCCGTATGCGCCATCTTCTTATGACCAAACTGGCCGATATGGAGCTATCCGTAAGAGCATTGAACTGCCTTAAAGCTGCAGATATCGATACTCTGGCCGACTTGGTCTCTTTACAAAGGACAGAACTTATGAAGTTCAGAAATTTTGGGAAGAAATCTCTTTCGGAGATCGACAACCTCGTTGAGCGTTACAGACTCAACTTTG
>CAYGOE010000083.1:0-6476 GCA_964351405.1 uncultured Muribaculaceae bacterium
TATCTATCCTGTTCAAATTGCCCGTTTGGAGGAGGCTCTTTATGATTTGTCTTAGTATTGGGGTATCGGGGTTAAACAAAGTAACAGATGCTCTCTCAAAGGCACAGTTGGCCGAAATAAGGCTGGACCTGACCAATCTTTCCAGAGAGGAGACAGTTACTGTTTTCCGTTCAAAAAAAGATCTCATTGCAACAAGCAGAACCTATCAAATCTCTTACGAAGAGAGTAAAAAACGTCTGCTTTGGGCAATTTTGGGTACCCGAACAAAGAAGTCTACAGGTAAAAGATATATCGACCTGGATTATGACTCTCCGGAAGATTACCGGGATGAGATCATTACTGCTGCTCATAAAAGGGGGTTCTCCATTATCCTCTCATACCACAATTTTAACGCTACAGAGAGTTACGAGAGGCTTTGTGAGATATATGAGAGTTCCGTAGAGAGGGGTGCAGATATTGTAAAGATCGTTACCAATGCGAAGAGTATTCAGGAGTGCTCCCGTATTTTGCAGTTGTATAAAAAGTACCCTGTAAATACGCTTGTTGCATTTTCTGTTGGAGATGAGGGTAAGTTTACCCGCCTTATATCACACTTCATTGGAGCTCCATTTGTCTACTGCACACTTGACGACAACTCCAGGACTGCCCCAGGTCAGTTCACTATTGCCGAGGCAGACAGGCTCATCTCAAAAAAGTTCTATCCGCATCAGGTTTCAAAAAAGGTAATATTGCCAAAGATTACCGCTCCCGCATCTAAAAGCCACGCTCAGAGAGCTATTCTGGCATCTGCCTGGGCAAAGGGAAAGAGTGTCCTCTATGGCTATACCCCTTGTGCAGATAGCGAGGCGGCTCTTAATGTGATAAGAACACTAGGGGTTAAGGTGAAGATAGAGAAGTGTAAACTTCCTAAATTCCGCATTGAGATTATTAGCCCGGGCATTGAAGATCTCGCAAAAAAACTGACCAAAGGGGAGATCTTCTCCAAGAATATTAAACCTGTTGAGCTAAATGTGGGTGAATCCGGGCTGTTATGCCGTTTAATGATACCTACAGCCGGCCATCTGCCGGGTAAAAGCAAGGGTGTTAACGAGGTCACAATCAAAGGAGAGGGCGGCCTTAACCACCGGGAACTGTTTGTCTCCGATGAGCCTTTAAGAGAGTTGGGTCTTGATATAAAGACTCAGGATGGAAAGCTTCCTGCAGTTATATCCGGCGGGTTAAAGGGTACCTCTCTAAAGATTTCCGGCAAGGGTGGCTCTCAACTGCTCTCGGGAATGCTTATGTCTCTCCCTCTGTGTGAGAAGAGCAGTGTAATTGAGCTCTCCGAGCCAACCAGCATTCCCTATATAGACCTCACAATCAAAACGATTAAAGATTTTGGGATCAACGTATCTACAACCGACTACAGAGAGTTTCGCATCCCCGGCAAACAGCGGTACAAGGCAAAGACCTTCTTCCCTATTGAGGGAGACTGGAGCGGGGCCTCAATGATACTGGTTGCCGGTGCTATAAAAAACGGGGTGACCGTTACCAATCTGCCGGTTGGGTCAAAGCAGGCAGATGAGAAGATTCTCGATATTTTAAGGGGTTGTGGGGTGGAGATTAACATCACCGAGTATCCAAAGTATCTGGTTATGTGTGGAGATGAGCCGTGCGTTTTTAAAGAGGACGATAAAAAAGAGATTATACTGGGCTCGCAGATAGATATCCCCAAACCCAAAAACCCGCTGCTCCCATTTGAATTTGATGCAACCAACGCTCCGGACCTCTTCCCTACCCTTGTGGTGCTTGCGCTCAACTGTGTGGGGACAAGCAAAATTAAAGGGGTCAAGAGGCTCTCAAACAAAGAGAGCAACAGGGCTGAGAGTCTTTTGTGCGAGTTCACAAAATTGGGTGCTCATATAGATATTGAAGGTGACTGGATGATAGTGGAGGGTGGCAGGCTTCACGGGGGCTATTGCAGCTCACATAATGACCACAGGATTGCAATGTCCATCATAACTGCGTCGCTTAATATAGATCAGAAGGTGTTTATAGATGATCTTAAATGCATCTCCAAGTCTTTTCCGGCTTTTATTAAGAATTTCAAATAAATCATATTCGCTTTTTTGCGTATAGACATTCAATTAAATATAGATGAACAGTTTTGGATCAAAATTTCGGGTAACACTTTTTGGTGAATCACACGGGCCTGCAATAGGTGTTGTAATTGATGGAATCCCTGCCGGAATTTCAATTGGTGCAGATGAGTTTCGCGAAGATCTGCTTCGCAGGTCGGGCGGCAAAAAGGGTGGCACTCCAAGAGTTGAAGAGGATAGTCTTCAGTTTCTCTCCGGGGTTTTTAATGGTTTTACAACCGGCTCCCCTGTTGCTGTGGTGGTAAATAACCTAAATACCCGCTCTGCAGATTATGATAGTTTTGCAGATTCACCTCGTCCCGGCCACGCAGATTTTGTCTCTAAGATAAAGCACAAGGGTTTTGCAGACCCCCGGGGTGGCGGGCACCACTCGGGCCGGGTTACCCTCGCACTGGTTATTGCGGGAATATTTGCCAAGAAACTTATCTCTTCAATTGTGATTGAGACAAAAATCCTCCATATCGGGGGGGAGAATCCCTGGGACAAAAAGCTGGATGAGGCTCTTGCTTGTGGTGACTCACTGGGTGGCGTAATAGAGTGTACAATCAAAGGGGTGCCCGCCGGCATTGGAAGTCCCTTTTTTGATTCGCTTGAATCTGTAATCTCCCATATTGTCTTTGCAATTCCCGGTATTAGGGGTATTGAGTTTGGAGATGGCTTTGCAAGCACCAAAATGTGGGGGTCAGAGCATAACGACCCCATCGTATCTGCCGGCGGCGCAACACTTCGCAACGGCTCCGGCGGGATAAATGGCGGAATTTCAAACGGGAACGACATTCTGTTCCGGATTGCGGTCAAACCTACTTCCAGCATATCAAAGATTCAGCACACATTCAACTTTGCAAATGGGGCAACAGGTGATGTTAAAATTGAAGGGCGCCACGACACCTGTTTCGCCCTGCGCGTTCCCGTTGTCCTCGAGGCGGTAGCAGCAATTGCTCTTGCTAATCTGCTGGAGAACTAAGCCTTTTACAAACGCATCTTCTTACCATATAGGGCTCCATAGGGTAGTAGTCAAACAGCCGAATAACAGCAGTGTTACTCTCCAATTGTGGGTATGCAATCACCTTTTTTACTCCGTATTTAATGAAATTTTGATGCAGGTGGTGGAAGATTACTGCATTTAGACCTTTGTTCTGATACTCCGGCACAACTCCAATAATGTACATATCGAGTAGTTCGTACCTCATAAGGGCTCTTTTAATATGAATTAACCCCATAGGGAGCAGCCTCCCTTTCGCCTTGTTGAGTGCTTCAGATATGGATGGTATGGTTACTGCAAATGCTATTACCTTATCTTCTCTATCGAGTACAATTGAGAGGAATTTCTGATCTACCATAGGGATGAACTGTTTTAACACCCCCGATATCTCTCTGTCGGTTACTGTATTGAAGCAGTATAGAGGCAGGTAAGATCTGTTATAGGCTTTAAAAAGCTCTCTTCCGTAGTGGCGCAGTTTTCGTGAGGATACCTTCTCCAGAACTCTCACACCGTATCTCTCTTTCACAACCTGAGAGAAGGCTGCCAGCTTCTCGGGAATTGTATCGGGGATACTTAGTGTCCTCTGGCTCCAGTCCACCTCTTTTGAGTATCCCAGTTTCTCCAGATGGGTAACATAGTAGGGGAAGTTGTAGATTGTCTGGGATGTGGATAGGTTTTCAAACCCCTCTATCAACATTCCCTGTTTATCCAAATCGTTGAACCCCTGTGGCCCGCTCACAATCTCCAAAGAGAGCTCTGCCGCCCACTGCTCAACTTTGTCAATAAGGGCCCGGGATACATCTGCATCATCAATAAAGTCTATCCATCCGAATCGCATTCTCTTCTCGCTCCAGGCAGCGTTGGATTTGTGGTTGACAATGGCTGCCACTCTGCCCACTATCTCCTCTCCCTTATAGGCAAGAAAGAGCCTGGAGTCGCAATATTCGTAAGAGGGGTTCTTCTCTCTCTTTAAGATTTTCAATTCGTCCCACCTTACCGGGCACACCCAGTTGGGTTCATCGCTGTAAAGCTTCTCGGGTAATTTTACAAAACAGAGGTGCTCCTTTGCAGATAGCACCTCTTTTATGGTTACGCCGTTGTTTTTCATTTAGCGCTATTTAATTAATAATCTGCACTAATAAGCACAGCTACTCTATAAGCCTCTCCTGTTTGCACAGCTACTCTATAAGCCTCTCCTGTTTGCACAGCTACTCTATAATCCGGTTCTGTTTGCATCACTATTTTACAATAGAGCCGGCTACAACGTTGGCGACCAGTGCCCTCAGTCTCACAACACTGCCCTTGTCTTCCGGATGTACTCTGTTTGTGAGCAATATTACTGCTGTTTTAGAGACCGGGTCAATGACCAGAGAGGTACCTGTGTAGCCTGTGTGGCTGTATGTCTTTGTGGGGTGGAAGAGGTTGCCGTTGTTTGAGGCGTAAGATGAGTAGTTATCCCACCCGAGAGAGCGTCCTAAAGCTGTAGTCTCTTCAGGTACCCTTGTCATTGTCTCAACTGTAAGCATTCCAAGCACTCTTTTGCCGTTATATACGCCTCCGTTCATCAAAGCGGCTGCAATTATAGCCAGGTCATCTGCATTAGAAAATACCCCCGCATTTCCCGAATTGCCGTCGTTAAGTAATCTTGCTAGCGGGTCGTGAACCTTACCCAAGATTACACTCCCGTCTTTTTGTTTCTCGGTTGGGGCAATCATTCCGTAAAACTCCGGTTTCGGGTTGAAACTTGTTTGACTCATACCCAAAACGTCAAATACACTCTTTTGAGTATAATCCTGAAGCTTCATTCCGGTGATGTTCTGGAGAACATTCTGCAGAGTTATAAAATTCAGACAACTATACTGAAACTTTGTTGTGGGTTTGAAATCCCTTTTACAATTGGCGATATACTCCATTAGACCTTCCGGAGATGGTGAGCCGTATTTTGCAACAAGCTCGGCAGCAGGCGCATAAGGTGGCAGGCCGGAGCTGTGTGTAAGCAGATCCACTATCCTGATATCTATATTTTTCCCCGACTCCGGATCCTGATACCCTTTGAATCCCTCAATGTACATAGCAACATTATCTGTCAGCCTCAACTTACCCTGCTCCACAAGCTGCATTATTGAGATAGCCGTCCCAACCGGCTTTGAAACCGATGCCATATCAAAAATTGTATTCACCTCCATCTTCTCCATCTTTGGATAGAGAGCTTTATTGCCATAACTCTTAATATAAGCCATCTTGCCATCTCTAACAACAGCCAAAACCGCCCCGGGAATCTCTCCCTTCTCAATGGAGCTGTTTATAATGTTATCTACCCTTGCAAGACGATTCGGGTCCATACCCGCCTTCTCCGGCAAAACTCTCTGAAGTGGCTGAGAAAAAAGTACTGCAGATGTTACAATTGCAATTAACGAAACGAAGATCCTTTTCATTTTTTCAATAATTAAGTTTGAACAAAAGTAATAAAAAAAACAGCGCTAAATAACGGAATCCCGATATCGGTGCGCTGTTTCCGCTCAACAAATCTAATTATGCCGGTAAGCAATAATTACTGCTAGCCACTACTTACCCCATCTTTACCCAAGACTAATTCTCCCGATTACCTTACTAATTCTCTCCCCACTATTGCCGCACTAATTCTCTCTCCACTATTGCCGCACAAATTCTCTCCCCACTATTGCCGCACAAATTCTCTCCCCACTATTGCCGCACAAATTCTCTCCCGGCAATTGCCCGAGATTACCTTGTGTTTCCGGCTGGTCTTTCCCCTCTCCTCTGTCTGTTAGGATCTGCCTGGAGTTTCTCTAAATAAGTTTTATACTTTTCTGCACCTAAAGCAGCCTCTATTTTTGGTTGAAAAGTCTCCCTAATCTTCATATACTTCTCTCTGCTGTCTGCAGCTGCCATCTCTTTTTGCATGTCCTCATAAAGCTTATGAAGCTTTGTACTGTCCTCTTTAGTAACTGTTACATACTTTGCAATATCTGCAATTCTCTCTTTTGCAAATGTAGCAGGATCTACATTGCGTCTTTGAGCCGGCTGCAACTGAGCGCTTGCACCTATGGCGAACATCACCACTGCGATAGTTAGAATAAACTTTTTCATAAATGTAATTTAATTGATATGGACCTTTGACTAAAAAAACTGCAATTAGTTTAATTGAACAACTCTGGCAAAAACACTATCAACCTATTTCAGGAGAGACCGCATCCCTGGGAGTTTTTTGTAATTAGTTGTAATTCAAAGATGTAATCCAGATGAATTTGCGTTTGGGATGGAGTTGGCAAGGACTATCTATCACAATATGTGTATAATACAAAAAACTCCCGAGGATCAAAAAGTTATGTGGGGAA
>CAYGOE010000084.1:0-6417 GCA_964351405.1 uncultured Muribaculaceae bacterium
AATCTCAAAACCGGGGAGTACACCCTGAGAGGCTATACAACCTGGATGATGAACTCCTATCCTGAATTTATGTTCCATAAACAGATTGTACTAATTAATCCCACCGATAAGAGCATCCCAGGGGTAAGCATTCCAAGGGTAAACAGTGTCGGAGCAAAAAGCACCGGCATAAATAGTAATGTGCTAGATAGCAACATAGTACCCGGCAAGCAGAGTTTTGAGGTGGGTGATGAGGGGAGGGCAGACACTCTTGGCTCGGTTCAGTTTTTTCCGGAGAGCGGAAGATACTTTGCTAATCGTTTTGCTGTTATTGCATTTAAAGCCACAGATACAAAGGGGAGAGGGTTCAATACAGAGGGTGCGCTTTATAACGAAAAAGACTCTTTGATTGCCCCTCTAATCACAGAGCACAAAGGAATGGGCATTCTGAGATTCCTCCCAGTATCCGGAGAGAGTTACCATATTATGGCGACCGACGGCACCGGTAATAGGGTTAGGTATAATCTGCCTCAGCCTGAGAGCGAAGGGGCGGTAATAAATCTAAGGAGCAGAGATGGTAAGATGTTTATAAACACAACTATATCTGCCAAATATTTAACAGAAGGAGCTACAATTATCATCCACAACGGAGATAGCCTCTTCTTGTGCGAAGATATTTCCAGGGAAGAGAGGAGTTTCATCCTTAAAGATGAGTCGCTTGCCCCAGGTATAAATCATATTTTAATTGTTGATAAAAACAGTAAAATCTTGAGTGAGAGGATGTTTTTTATCTACCCAAAAAGTGAGGCTACTGTAAGCCTAATTTCAGAAAACTCAGAAGAAACAAAAGGGATGAGAGAGGTTGCCGGGTACACCCTACAACTGAAAGACTCCCTGGGAAACCCTATCAAAGGTGAGTTCTCGGTATCTGTTACCGATCGTTTTTTATCTCCACTCGATAATCTCACCGATAATTTTAAAACCTATATGTTACTCTCTTCTGAGATTAGGGGGGCCATTGAAAACCCTGCCTACTACTTTGAGGATAAATCACTGCAAAGAGATAGGGCAATGGATCTGTTGATGATGGTGCAGGGGTGGAGATACTATGATTTGCCTGCCATACTATCTGCAGAGAGAACTCCCACAAAGAGGTGGTATGCCAAGGAGTTTACCCAGCAAATATCCGGTAGGGCTACAAGCACATTCCGTAACACAAAAAGGTCTATCCTCTCTGTGCTGGCACCCGAGATTAACCTTGCAGTGAGCGAACCCCTCAACAAAACCGGGAATTTTACCATAACAGACCTTGATTTCCCCGACAGCACAAACTTTGTTGTGTCGTGCACCGGCAAGGAGGGTCAAAAGGGTTACTATCTGGACATTGGAGAGCAAAAATTCCCCGCCGCTCTTAATTATAGCTTCATTAAAAAGAGAGAGAGCCCGATAGACTCATCTTTAATGATGATCTTTACAAAACTGTTCTACGACACAGGCGGCTCTGAGGCTGTAACGCTCAACGCTGCAGTTATTTCCTCGAGTCCAAAGGTTTCTCCCAAGTACAACCCATCCCCTTTTAACCAATATTTCGACAGAAGACAGTTACGTGAGAGGAGTGAACTGGACCTCTACTCTGGAATGTCTCTGCTGGATTATATTGTAGGGAACTTTCCGGGGCTTATGTACGGCCCTACAGGAGACGATGGTCAACGTACAGTGATCTCAACCAGAAGTTTCAATATTTTGGGAGATCCCGGAGTTCCTTTGCTCTTTATCAACAGGGCTCAGGTCCAGAGTACTGGAGATTTGGATATGTACACTGTGGATGATGTTGAGAATGTAGCCTTTCTAAAAGGGAATGACGGGTTTATGTTTCGTACCCTCTCCGGTGTGATTCTTGTAACCCTTAGAAATGCAGCCCAGAATAAAGATGTGAGCTGGTATTTCAACACAAAGTTGCTCTCCCCTCTGGGATGGCAAAAACCATCTAAGTTCTACTCCCCGGACTACTCACTTGACAAAGATATGGATGCTGTAAAATTTGACACCAGAACCACGCTTTTCTGGAGCCCTTCGGTTAAAACCGATGAGGAGGGTATTGCAAAGATTCTGTTTTACACATCGGACAGAAAGACCCGTTTAAACATTGTTATTGAGGGAACTACAGCTACAGGAGAGTATATTTCAATAGTGAAATAGTTATTTATATCTTTGTTCCCGATTACTATGCAAAACAATAAAAAATTTAACAGCAATATAAAACTTATCGCCTTTGACGCAGACGACACTCTGTGGGTAAACGAATACCACTACCGCAATGCAGAGCAAAGATTTGCAGAGGTAATGGCCCCGTGGTGCGACTATGAGACGGCAAACAGAGTCTTGTTAAGAGTAGAAAAGGATAATCTTCCACTGCTGGGTTACGGCTCAAAGGCATTTATAATTTCCCTTATTGAGTGCGGAGTTGAACTTAGCAAAGGGGCTCTCACAAATGAAGAGATTCTAAAGCTGATAAATATCGGTAAAGATACAATTGGCAGGGAGATTGAGCTCTACCCCAATGTAGAGGATGTGCTAAAACGGCTTAAGAGCCATTACCCTCTGCTTCTGGCCACCAAGGGAGATTTAAAAGAGCAGGAGTCAAAGATTGAACGATCCGGGCTTAAAGATTACTTCTCACATATAGAGATATTGAGCGAGAAGAACAGGGAGTCATATCTTACAATAATTAAAAGGCACGGCATTGAGCCGCACAATTTCCTGATGGTGGGTAACTCATTTAAGTCAGATATTCTTCCGGTTCTTGAGATTGGCGCCAATGCAATCTATATCCCTTCGGAGATTATTTGGGCTCACGAAGTTGTGAATGAGATAGATCACCCAAATTTAGTAAGAGGAAGCTCCATAGAGGAGATTCCGAATTTTTTTGATACAACCGATAACTATTAAAAACAGCAAAATTATGATACCCTTTTTAAAGAACAGAAGTTACAGAAGATTCTATCAGAGCGAGGATATCTCTACAGAGGATCTCAGATCTATGGTAGATGCAGCAAGGTTGTCGCCATCTTCCAGAAATATTCAGCCCATTAAGTTCTATATCTGCAACAACAGGGAGATGAATGATAAGATATTCCCGAATCTTGGCTGGGCGGGGTATCTTAAAGAGTGGGATGGCCCTTCTGTGGGGGAGCAGCCATCTGCCTATATTATTTTGCTTCACGATAAAAGCATCTCTGCCGGCTACTCCTGCGACCACGGAATTTTTGCCCAGAGTGCACTTCTAAGAGCTGTTGAGCTTGGGTACGGAGGTTGTATGATTGCCACCTTTAAGAAAGATATTCTAACCCCGCTTCTAAACCTGCCGGAGCACCTTGAGATAATAATGGTTATTGCACTGGGTAAACCAAAAGAGATTGTTGTTGTAGACGAGGTTAAGGATGGAGATATTAAATACTGGAGAGACCCCCAACAGGTACACCACGTACCTAAAAGAGATTTGGATGAGTTGATCTGGAGGGCTGAGTAGGGAGCCTTAGGGGTTTTGTCCCATCTTTCTCAAAATCTCTCTCCCACCATTGGGATCTAGCAGAAAATTAAGAAACGCCTCGGCAGCAGCTCTGTTTGGGGCGTTTTTCAATATTGTAACCCCATAAACCATAGCCTCACCTCTTATTTGAATTTTCTCCCCGGGTTTTGCCCCCCTTACAGATACTGTTGCCTTTGAATATGTAGAGTTATAATTTGAATCTCCCAAATTTAAAGATTTTGGTAACTCCAGATATTTAAGATTATGCTGGACAGCTACAGATTTATAAAGGAAGATGTAGTCTACGGCTCCGGCATCCAAAAGTGCAAGCAAGTCTACCTCTTTCGGGCGAATAAAGCGTCTGTCTTTTGCAATTATTGTCTCTATCTGCTCAATTGTCTCCCTATTATTTCCGGATTGATGTTTTGCAAGCTCCAGAGTCAAGAGGGTTCTGTATCCGCAGGGGTCGGAATCGGGATCGGACCTGCCAATTGCAACATCTTTGCGGGAGAGATACAAGAGCCAGTTAAGAGTGTCAATCTCCTTGGAATATTTTGACTTCTCGGTATAAACCAGTGCCATCTCATTGGTTGCAAATTTTATGTTCTCATCTGCATATTCTGGTATAAGCAGATTATCAATCACTACATAATCTGCAGATGCCATAATATCGCAATCCCTTTTTAGCTCTGTAATCTTTCTTGCTGCATCCAGGCTACCGGAGGCCTCGGCCAGTATTTTTACCCCTGGATTAAGTCTCATAAATGTATCTGCAATAGCCTTAAAGGGCATTGAAAGTGAGCCTGCGTGAAATATTATAAGATTGCCTTTCAGCTCCTGAGTTGGTTTTGTTAGTGTAATCTTGTTTATGCTCTTGATTGCCCTATCTGCAAACATATCTCCCGGGCAAAACAGAGAGAAGCCGTCACGACCCTTCTCATCTCCGCCAAACATAACAAGCGGCTCTTTGAAATCTGCCCTATTCATAAGCTCCGAGAGCGAGAATGATGCCCTGTATCCGTCTGTAGCCTCTATACAAACAACTCCGCTCCTGAGAGTCTGCTCATTCAGTGGAAGAGACTCCCCAATGAGCTGCTCGATAGAGACCCCTCTGTATCTTTTCTCTCCCTTAAACCCCATACTCTGTCCATAAAACAGAGTACGCTTCTCAACCACAGGTACATCCGATGGTAAATTTGGAAATATTTTAACTGTTTGGAGTCCCTCTCTTATCTCTAAAGCAGTTGAAGTAAAAATTTCCGGGTCTCTATCTACCTTAAAATCACCTCTTAGAGATCTAATCACAATCTTCACAGGATCAGAGATATTTCTAACCGAGTATCTGTCGCCTCCCGATACAATTTTGGCACTCTTTGGCAACTTCCACAGCTCTTTTGTCTTACCCGGGATTACCCTCGTTACATTTTTGGCTATGATAACATTATAAGGATCTGCAGAATAGAACAGCTCTCCCCAACTGAACACTGCGAACTCCCCTTTATCGTTCCATACTTCAACATAAAGATCTACAGGAGGATAGAACTCCTCTTTTCTCCATTTATCTACCTTTACAGTGCTCAGGATATCACTCAATGCGTAACCATCATAGCGAAATGCCCCTTCGAAAGCCAAACTATCACCCTCCATCCTGCTCTCTTTTACAGCTACAGATCTCCAAGGAAGCTTCTCAAGATTGACTCTTACATCCTTTTCGACCTCCCCGGTAACAAGAATATCCTCACCAAATTCGAGAGGATGTGGTCTCTCTCTGTTGAAATAGTTATTTGCCCCGGACTCCCAAACTAATGTGGAGCCGGAAAAGGCATCTGTGTTGAAGTAGCGGCACCCAGCTGTGGTGAGTAAGATTATAAGGAGCACTAAAAAGCTGCGAAACTTAATCATTTAAAGATTGTTTAATAATGGAGGTGTCAAAAATAGACAAAAACTGTTAAATTTGGGAACATTTTCACTATTCGAAACAACACTTTTCCGAAAGTATGAGCAACCCCGTAATAACCATAAAAGAGCTGGTAAAGGATAAACCACTGCTGCTGGCAGGTCCCTGCAGTGCCGAGAGTCGTGACCAGCTATTGTCTACAGCAATGGATCTTGCCTCATTTGGGGTTAAGATATTTCGTGCAGGTGTTTGGAAACCCAGAACTAAACCGGGTGGGTTTGAAGGAGTTGGCAAAGAGGGACTTAACTGGCTCAGGGAGGTAAAGGAGAGAACAGGGATGCTCACTGCAACCGAGGTTGCAAACTCAAAGCACGTAAAAGAGGCATTAAAAAGCGGTGTAGATATATTGTGGATCGGTGCACGTACTACAGGAAACCCATTTGCAGTTCAGGAGATTGCAGATGCACTAAAGGATAAAAACATACCCGTTTTTGTAAAAAACCCTATGAATGCAGATCCCGATCTTTGGGTTGGTGCAATGGAGAGATTGTACAACAGCGGTATCACAGAGGTTGCAGCTATTCACCGAGGTTTCAGCACATATGAGAAGGGTCTTTTCCGAAATCTGCCTCAGTGGCACATACCTATCGAGATTAAAAGGAGAATGCCATCTCTGGTAATGATTTGCGACCCCAGCCATATCGGCGGCAAGCCGGAGCTTATCTATCCATTGTCTCAACAGGCACTTGATATGGGTTTTGACGGTTTGATGATAGAGAGCCATTATCTACCCTCATCTGCACTAAGCGACAAGGAGCAGCAGATTACCCCCGCTATGCTCAGAGATATCCTTAAAGTTTTGGTTGTAAGAGAGAGATCGGATTGTTCCGAAAGTTTGAGTGAACTCAGAAGGGAGATAGACGAGATGGATGAGCGGCTGCTCGATATTCTATCAAAACGTATGGCAATTTCAAGAGAGATAGGTCGTTATAAAAAAGAGAACAACATCCCG
>CAYGOE010000085.1:0-6396 GCA_964351405.1 uncultured Muribaculaceae bacterium
TGAGCCGCCCGAATTGATCAAAAAAAAGGGTAACTAAAATTGCTTTAGTTACCCTTTTATTTAAAAACTAACAGACTAAACTACATTTGGTCTTTTTATATACCTAGCCTCTGCTTTAGGAACAACCTCGCCCGAGAACCTGCGGGTGGTACCTTTGGTCGGAATAACAATGACCTCGGCGTATCCGCCCCCTTTTCTTAACTGAATCTCGATTCTGGCTGTTATTGCACTTCCCTTAACCTGCATCTCAATAAAAAGATTACCTTTTTTGTCCTCTTTTATGTTGAAACTGGTCGCCTCCGTCTTGTTGGTAAAACTATTACTACAGATAATCATACCTTGCAGATAAACGTTTCCACCTTCAAAAGATAGGAAGTTAGCATCGTCTGTGTTGGGCTCCGGAGTACCATCGCTCTTCTCATAACTGTCGGGAACAATGACAAACTCTTTAGCCTCAATTGCAGCTTTTGCTTTTTCGAACAGCGCCAAACCTGCCGCCTCTTTCTCTACCTTTTTGTTCTGAGCTGTGGTAAAAGAGAGAGATAAAACCAGGATTAATATGGTAAATAAAACTCTTTTCATTTTACAGTTTAATTAACGGCAATAGTACTTAATCGGATGGCCTGAGTTGCATTGTTGGTACCCTCTTTTCCGTTTATGTGGAAAATATAGTTAACCCCCTTTGACATAGAGTATCCGGTAGCTGTGTGTGCCGTTTTTGTTGTAGCAGATGCGGTTGCAAAGTGAGTCAACTGCTGGCCATTGGCATCAAAAAGCGCAAAGACCATTGCTGTTTCAGTACCACTCCAAATAACAATTCCTTGTCTATTGAGCTTATATGGCATATAATCTGTGGCCTGCTTGTAGTCGGCTGTGGCTATATCGATAAAGGTTGTAACACCACCTACAACTCTTACCCCTCTAAGAGTAAGCCTGCCAAATGGTGTAACACCGTCTGCCTTATGAAACAGATTTACAAAACGTATATAGGTAAGAGTGTCGTTCCAGGGGTGGCCTGTTGCGTACTCCTCCGGGTCCTGCACCAATAGTGGTGGCTGTGTCTCCTGAAAGATAAAGGCACTCCATTTACCTTTAGTGATTGTAAAGGTATTTGTATACGCCACAACATCCATCGTAGCAGACTTAAAGGCATCTACCTTAACAGAACCGACTGGAACTCTGTGGTATCTTGCTGTACTGTTAGGGATTATACTTCCAAGAGTTGTGCCTATTTGTGAATAGAGCATATCGTTATACTTTAGACGAGTAATGTTGTGTGTTGACGATGCTACCAGAGGGAGGTCATAAACCAGCCTAATTTGCGCATGACTGTTCTCGTCCAGATCTGTAGATACATATGTGATTACATTTTTCTCGCAAGAGCAAAGTAAAAACAACGAGAGTACAGATATTATTGATAATATTTTTTTCATCTTCAATTGTTTTAATAGTTCATTACTAATTACCGGATTGTGCAAACCATACTATAGAGGTGTGGTAGTTATCGGCATCACCGGCAATAGGCGTAAGCTTCTTGAGAGAGCCAAGGTTCCACATATACTCAGAGTTGAAACGAGGACGCAAACGGTAGCAAGGAGCTCCGTAATTCCAAGCAGCAAACTTCTGTCTTCTATTAATCACATCAGCAGGTGGAAGATAGAAGCCTTTGTAAATCCTTGTCGGATCGGTGTTCAGTTTATGATAAACCACATCTGTGGTGTATGAGGTTCCTGTAACAGGAACTCCTCCTGCACCAACAACAAGGTCGTAGTGATATCTTCTAAGATCATTCCAGGTATCTAAACTCCAAGGATACATCGCTACATATTTCTGCATCATAATATGAGATAGAGAGAAGTCGTTCAGAGGAAGAGCGTTTACAAACTTGCTGTTCAAATACTCTGCTGCAAGAACATTAAACCTTGCAACACCAATTTTGTCACCTATTACAGATGTCTGTCTGTTGGCTGCATTTCTAACAGGTGTTCCGGGTACTATGAAGCTTCTAACAAAATCCATATGACCACTTACACCTAGTTTAAATGCCTCAAAGGCAAGGGCCTTTTGTCCTTTACGGAAGAGGGCCTCAGCTTTGATAAACTGAACTTCCGAATAGGTAGTCAAAGGGTATCTGGCATCATCTCTAAAGAGCCATCTTCCTTTTCCGGCACTTGCTTCAGTTGGCGAGGCAGTGCCTCCCCAAAACGATGTATGAACTCCAAAACCCTGTCTTGTTCCAACATATTTGAATGTACCTTTTCTGATATCATTTTGATTTGCAGGCATTGTATCCCTTGAACCAAACATCAAAATTGTACGAGGATCCAGAGTTGCAGTATCTGTGATAATCTGATTCGCCAAAAGGCCTTCAATTGCTCCGGATGCATTATAGTTAGGAACGGTACCTGTCATTATCTCAACCATATAATCTGATTGTGAGTAAACAAATGCCATATTAGCCCTGAGGACACCAATGAAGTTTGTGTTAGCAGAGACACCGGTTGCATCAAAACGGAATGATGCATCCTCGGCAGCGCTTGAAAATGAGAGATCTGCACAAGCTATTGCAGAGTCAAGATATTTAGCATCCTTCATAGACATTGCAATATAGTTTCTCGCAAGAGTTGCATAAGCGAACTTCTTCCACCTAGAAACATTTCCGGCATAAATAAGGTCATTTGTTGCTAAAGTGGGGTAAACATTTTTATCCAGTTTGTCAAACTCGGCAATCGCCTGCCTAGCCCAGGATCTTACCTGTTGAAAAGCATACTCCTGAGTATCGAAGTTGTGAGAAAGAAGCCCGGGAATAAAAGCATCCTTTACAGGAACATCCCCGCTAAGTGAGGCAAGTAAGTGCCACGAGTAGGCTTTGATTGCAAGACCCATTCCGGCAAGAGTATACTCCTCCCGTGCACGGCCATCGTCAATGATATGCTCAATATTTTTGCCCTGAAGCCAGTATACAAACCTCCAGGCCTCTCCGCCTACATCGCTACCTGCGGTATAACTATGAAGTCCAAAGACGCTTGCTAAGCCGGTCCCACCAAAATATTGCACCATAGGTGCCACAGCCCTTACGTCAAATGCAATTCCTTCATACGCTGCAATAGTTGGCGCAAGCCTTAAAATTGGAGGAACCCAGTCTGGTGCGTCTACATTCTTATTAACATCCAGCCACTTGGTACAAGAGGTACCTATGACTAGAAATAGTGTTAATGATATTAATATTTTTCTCATTTCTAAATCAATTAAAAGGTTATGTTTACACCAAATGACAGACCTCGTGGAGCTGCAATTGCCATCATATCAAAGCCAACACCACCGGTTCCGCCTAATGCCGCAGAGTTTGAGTTACCTACAACATCGATACCGGAATAGTTTGTCCACACAAATAGGTCGGTACCTGTTGCAAAAACAGAGGCCGCAGAGATAACTCCTTTAGTAGCTTTGGCAAGCCATTTTCTGTCTACACTGTAGTTAAGACGAACCTCCCCCAGTCTCAGATAATTAACGCCTGTCTCAATCCAGTTAGGGTCTGCACCTGCATAACCATTCTGCAAATCGCCAAGTTTTACTGCAATGTTGTTGACTGTAGGTGTTTCTGTATTCTGGTTACCATCATTCAAAACACCTTCAAATACAACCGGGCCGGCTTTTCTCAAATCTACAGACTCCTGACTGTAACCATTAGTCATCATCAGACGTTTTGTTCCGTTAACCATAGTTGCACCCAAACGCCCGTCCAAAAGGGCAGAGATAGAGAAGGCCTTGTACTTAAGAGTTGTCATAAACCCGAATTTAAGGTCCGGTTCACGATTACCTAATACAGTCCAGGATCCGGAGGTCAAAGGAAGTCCGGATGATGGGTCAATTAAAACCTGACCGTTTGTATTCTTCTGGAAGTCGTTACCCGTTATTGTGGTAATAGGGGAACCAACTCTAATACCGTTTCTTATGTTACCCGAAACCCAAGTATAAGGGTTGTAATACTCTGATACATTCTCCGGCAGAGATACTACGTTACTCCAGTTTTTGCTCCAGTTAACTGAAACGTTCCAGATTAGGTCGCGGTTCTTAATGATGTCCCCGCCGATTCTCATCTCAACCCCGCTGGTCTTAAACGAACCAACGTTCATATTGTTAAGAATAAAACCGGTAGCATAACTCATACGGAAACTTGTGATAATCTGATCTTCTGATAGAGTGTTGTAGTAAGCAATATCAAAATCGAGACGATTACGGAAGAGACGTCCCTCTATACCTACCTCCCAAGCGGTGTTCATCTCCGGTCTTAGATTAAGGTTTGGACCTGTAAAACCATACCGGTAACCACCAGCAGTTGTAGATGTTGACTCTAGTGCAGGGAAGATAGAGAGCGGTGGAGCATCCTTACCAACCTGTGCAACTGAACTCCTTAACTTAAGGTAGCTGAAGGTCTCAGATCTTGTCTTGAAGAAAGGAAGGTCAGATACAATAAAGCTCGCCTCAACTCCCGGATAGAAGTACCTGTTATTATCCATTGGAAGTGTAGATGACCAGTCATTTCTAGCTCTGAATGTAAGGAATGCCATATTGTTGTATGACATTTCAAAAGCACCCGAGATAGCCTGAAGCCTTCTTTTATAGTCATTTGTTTTAGAAACCAGAGTTGTTATATCGCAGTTTGCAATTGACTGAAATTCTCTTACAAGGAACTTCTCACCTTTTACCGAGAGAGTTTTGTTTGCATTCTCCTGCTGGTGATAACCAACCTGAATATTTGTCGAGAACTTACCAATATCTTTTTTGTATGAAGCAAGTAAATTGATTGAAGGGTCGCTGGCAGCTACTCTGGCCTCGTCATAAGTTCCTGTTCCACCTCTGTTGTATGACCAGTCCGGGTGACGAATAATCTTAATTGTAGTGTTGCTTATATCCATACCTACCCGACCGCTGATTAAGAAGTCTTTAAACGGAGTGAAGTTTAGAGCAAGGTTCGTAATGAAACGCTCATTTTCATCGTAGTTTACGTTCTTATAGAGGTCAAAATACGGGTTATAAATATCGCCGTCGGAATAGTTGTTAGGGTAACGAATCTGTCCCGCTTGGTTGAGATATACTCTCATATCGTCCGTAAGAGGCCAAACCATAGTTCTGTGAAGAGGACCTCCATCACCTTTACCAACCTTACTGTTGGTTGTTGAGGCGTACTGTAGCGAAGTCTCAATATTGAGCCAGTTATTCAGCTTGGCTGTCCCGGAAACGGTAACGTTTGTACGGGTATAGTCAGATGTCGGAACGATACCTGTCTGGTTGGTAGTACTTGCTGCAGAACGGAAGGTCATAAATTCGTTTCCTGCCTCAAAAGAGACGTTGTGTCTTTGAGTTACTCCCGTCTGGAAGAAGTTCTTAAGGTTATCATGAAGTTTTGTTCCGGGCAGATACGGTGCACCAAATCTTCTGGTTGTAAAGTAGTTGGTTACACCGAACATACCGTTATCGAACTCTGTCTGGAGCTCCGGATATCTGTATGCCTTGTCAAAACGGAACAGGTTGCTGTAAGTTACAACCCCTTTACCTTTTTTACCCTTTTTAGTTGTGATTATGATAGCACCATTAGATGCATCACTTCCGTAAAGGGCAGCAGCAGCAGCTCCTTTAAGGATTGTCATACTCTCAATATCCTCCGGGTTGATGTCTGAACCGCGGTTTGAGAAGTCAAGGTTACGGTCTGCAACAGTCTCACTTCCGCCTGCTCTAACCGCAAGGTTTCCAACAGGGTTAAAAGTTGAATTGTTCATAGGGATACCATCTATAACATACAAAGGGTTGTTATTACCCGAGATAGATGTTGCTCCGCGAATCAGGACTGAGCTGGATGCTCCCGGAGTACCGGTAGAGTTGGTGATCTGAACCCCTGATACACGACCCTGAAGGGCAGTTACAAAGTTTTCACGACCAGATTCTGCAATCTCTGCGCCTCTGACGCTTTCAACCGCTCCTCCAACTGCACGGGCAGCTCTCTTAACACCGAACTCGCCGACAACTACAGCCTCTTCCAGTAAAAGAGCATCTTCACGAAGCTCAATTCTGATAGATGTCCTGTTTCTAACCTGAATTGTCTGTTTTTCATAGCCAATTGCAGATATCTCCAGAACTGCGTTGCCCGGGATATTGAGAACAAATTTTCCATCGAGGTCGGCAGCGATACCCGTACGGGTACCCTGAACCAGAACATTTGCACCAATGACAGGTTGCCCATTATCATCGGTAACAAGCCCGGAAACCTTGATGTTCTGTGCCCAAATAGTGCCTGCGAAAAGCAAAAGGGCGAAAACCAACAGGACTTTACGTCCTATATGGTCTCTCTTTCTTGAAACATGCATGAGTTAAAAATTTTAGGTTAATAATTGAATT
>CAYGOE010000086.1:0-6099 GCA_964351405.1 uncultured Muribaculaceae bacterium
TTTCCAGCCCCTTTTCGTTACGAGCCATTCCAACATAGTCCCACATTATGTGACCTAGTTTTTTATGAAAAAAGTCTACGCTCTCTCTCCCTTTTATTGATAAAAGCTTCTCAATTTTTTCCTTAATACCCTTCTCTGCTTCATCAAAAGCCGGGTGGTTAATATCTGTTTTGGCCGTCTGAATCTCTCCAGCGAGAGAGTCCCCAATTGTATAAGGAAGGATAAAATAACCATCTGCAAGACCCTGCATAAGGGCAGATGCACCAAGTCTGTTACCTCCGTGATCGCTAAAATTAGCCTCACCAATCGCATAAAGACCCGGTATTGTAGTTTGCAGATTGTAGTCTACCCACAGACCTCCCATTGTGTAGTGAATGGCCGGGTAGATCATCATCGGCTCCTGGTAGGGGTTGACATCTGTTATCTTCTCATACATCTGGAAGAGGTTTCCGTATCTCTCCTCAATCACCTTCTTGCCCAATCTCTCAATTGAAGTTTTGAAATCCAGAAAGACTGCCAGCCCGGTCTCATTTACACCGTACCCTGCATCACATCTCTCTTTTGCCGCCCTCGATGCTACGTCCCTTGGAACCAGGTTACCAAAAGCAGGGTATCTTCGCTCCAGATAGTAATCTCTGTCCTGTTCAGCTATTTGTGATGCCAATATTTTTTTCTCTCTCAGCTTCTCAACATCCTCTTTTCTCTTTGGAACCCAAATTCTGCCGTCGTTTCGGAGTGATTCACTCATAAGGGTCAATTTAGACTGCTGCTCTCCGTGAACAGGAATACAGGTTGGGTGAATCTGTGCAAACGAGGGATTGCCGAAGAAGGCTCCCTTTTTATAACACTGCCATATAGATGAGGCATTGCTATTCATTGCATTAGTTGACAGGAAAAAGACATTCCCATAACCACCTGTAGCAACGACAACTGCGTGTGCTCCGTAACGCTCAATATCTCCGGTAACAAGATTTCTCACAATTATTCCCCTGGCCTCACCATCGATTAGCACAACGTCCAGCATCTCCCTTCTGGTGAAAGATTGTACGCTTCCCAGATTTATCTGACGGCTTAGTGCTCCAAAGGCTCCCAATAGTAGCTGTTGCCCGGTCAGTCCTCTGGCATAAAAAGTCCTGCTAACCTGAGATCCTCCAAAAGAGCGATTATCAAGCAGCCCTCCATACTCCCTTGCAAACGGAACACCCTGAGCAACACATTGATCTATAATAAGATTACTAACCTCTGCAAGACGATAGACGTTTCCCTCCCGGCTTCTGTAGTCGCCACCTTTAATTGTGTCGTAGAAAAGACGATGGACAGAGTCGTTATCATTTTGGTAATTTTTTGCAGCATTTATCCCTCCCTGAGCAGCTATTGAATGAGCTCTTCTTGGTGAGTCGCTTATACAAAAAACCTTTACGTTGTAGCCCAATTCACCCAGTGCAGCAGCAGCCGAAGCTCCTCCCAAACCAGTTCCCACCACAATAATTTCAAGTTTTCTTTTATTAGCCGGGCTAACCACTCTAATCTGTCTCTTATGCCTGGTCCACTTCTCGGACAAAGGACCCTCAGGAATCTTAGAATTAAGTTTTTCAGACATTTTTAACATTTTTTGAGGAATCAAAATTACCTATTTTAAGTCAGATTCCAAACTACTGGCGTCCATTTGAATTTTTATTATCTTTGCCAAAAGAGTTATTACTCTATATTTGAAAGAGACATTATTACTATTTAATATAAAAGTGACGGTTATGAAAAGAGTATTCAGTCTGATATTTTTAACATTTTTAGCACTCTCGTCTGCTGCCCAGGTTTCGATTATTCCAAAACCAAACAAGGTAGAGGCAGGGGAGGGCAGGTTTAAATTTGACAACAACACAACTCTCTTTTCAAATGAAAAGAGCTCCTCTAACTTAGAGTATCTTAAAGCTCTTCTTGTGCCTGCTACCGGGTTCAGCTTTAGTACCCTAAAAGATAAGCCTGCAGATAATTATATTGTTCTGGATCTCTCCGAACAGTATGGTATAGATGCCGACAAAGAGAACGGGCTACCGAAGGAGGGGTATATTCTGGATATTTCTGCAAAGGGAATTACAATTAAAGCAGCAGACGAAGCTGGTATTTTCTACGGAATACAATCGCTTCTCCAGCTAATGCCTGCTGTTGTCTACTCAGGAAGGCCCTCCGGTCACGAAGATTGGAGCGTTGCTGCTCTTAGAATTGAGGATAGCCCAAGGTTCGGTTACAGAGGGATGATGCTGGATGTTTCACGCACATTCTTTGACGCAGCCTTTGTAAAAAAATATATCGACTGGATGGCCTACCATAAGATCAATAAATTTCACTGGCACCTCACCGATGATAACGGCTGGAGAGTTGAGATAAAAAAATACCCCCTGCTTACAAGCAAAGGTGCTTGGAGAGGTCCGGGAGAGGTTCTACCTGCAGCATTCGGCTCGGGTAAAACCAGATACGGTGGTTTTTACACACAGGAGCAGATAAAAGATATTGTTGCTTACGCTGCAAAGAGACACATTGAGGTTATTCCGGAGATAGATCTACCCGGCCACAGCAAAGCAGTTACAGCATCTTACCCAAATGTTGCCTGTGATGGAAATGATACCAGCCTAAGCGTACAGGGGGTGGGGCAGAATGTTTGGTGTGTCGGAAAAGAGCCTAACTTCCATATGCTTGAGAATATAGTAAAAGAGATGGTTAAGCTCTTTCCTTCCAAAAATTTCCATATTGGTGGAGATGAGGTTAACTACACATCCTGGGATAACTGCCCTCATTGCCAAAACCTAATGAAAAAAGAGGGGATGAAGGAGCACGACGAGCTTCTTAACTACTTTGTTCGTAGAATGGAGTCAATTCTGGAGAAGCAGGGTAAGGATATGTCCGGATGGGATGAGATTCTGGAGGGTGGTAAACTTAACCCAAAGAGCCGCGTCTATGCTTGGAGAAGCGTAGCCAAAGGTATAGAGTCTGTTACTAAAGGACAGCCAACAATAATGATGCCTGGAGAGTTCTGCTATTTTGATATGAAACAATCAAAAGAGGAGAGGGGTCACAACTGGGCAGGGATAGTAACTCTGGAGAAGAGTTACTCGCTGGACCCTATAGGTACAGCAAAGCTAAGCAGCGAGCAAGCTAACCTGATTGTTGGGGTTCAGGGTGCTCTTTGGACAGAACTTCTGGGATGGCCTCCAAGGTTTATAGATTATCAGACATATCCACGCCTTGCTGCAATAGCAGAGGTTGGTTGGACAAAACCTGAGCTGAAGGAGTGGGGCGAGTTCTATAACAGAGTGGTCTTATATCACTTTGAGAGGATGTTCCAGATGGGTATAGCATTTAGGGTCCCCCCTCCGGTAGTTAAATTCGAGCAGGGAGCTGTTAAGGTACAGCTTCCATATCCTTGGGCTGTTGTAAGATACACTACAGATGAGAGTAATCCAACAATACACTCTCCTGTATATAGAGGAGAGATTATTACCGATAAAGCACATAAATTCAGGTTTGCAACATTCTACAGAGATGAGCTTGTAAGCCAGGTTGTAAAACCGGAAAATGCAGAATATAACTATCTGAAACCAGTTACCACCATTATTACATCAATGGCAGAGGATCCAAAGTTCCCTGCAATAAATCTGGTTGATTATAAATTTGAGACATATTTTAGAAGTGAAAAGAAAATTATCGCCGGAGATTACATTACATATCTATTTGAAGAGCCGGTAAAAGCTAAAAGAGTTACCATCGAGACCGGAATTCCAAATATCTCCTTTTACGGTATTACAGAGGGATACGCAGAATACAGTTATGATGGAACTAAATACATAAAGGGTGGCGATTTTGTTCGAGGCACTGTAGTTATATATCCGCAAAAAGCTGTAAAAGCTATAAGATTGGTAGCCAGCGAGACAAATGACGGCCACATACTCTCACTGCAGGATCTTAGAATTGAGGAGTAAACAGTAACTAACGCTTTGTTGTAAGAGAGAGATAGGCGCCTGTGACAGCCTCATCTACATCTGAATAAAACTCTTGAAGCTCATTTTGGTTTATCCCTTCTCTTCTCCAACGCTCGATAGGTTCACGGAAAAGAGACTCAATATAGGTCTCGGTGCTTGAAAGCTCTTGCATATAACCTGTGCGACTACTGTTATGAATGAGATTGAAATTCATATACTTAGATCCGTTACCTCTCTTTATTGAGAATGTTTTATGCTTTAGAGCAACAGCTCTGTCGCACGCAAATGCATTTTCGCTACTCTTAGACTTCACAACTACCGTAGGTTGTCTCTCCTCTGCTTTTACCCAGAGAGGTATAGCAATACCAGCTGCAGGGTAACCAAGAATTGTCCACATTGTTGTCATCTCCGGATTCTCGCCAGGTTTAACACCTTGAATTGCTACTGATGCTGTTGTAGATTTTCTTGGAATAAAATCCTGGTCTATAAACCAGCCCCCGTTTCTCTCCGGAGAGTCCTCCGGCTTAAGCAGGTCTACACCTAAAAGAGAGTGGTAATAGGAGCGCGATAGGTTATTGAAAATCCAGTGAGGAGTGATTGAACATAAAGGTGACGCTTTTGAAAGAATATCAATAGCTGTTTGGTGCCTGATGTAGCCCATTCCCTCGTTGAAACGACCTGTGTACGAGAAATTAGTGTAGATAAGATAACCCTGCGGTGCGTTTTTTTGATCATTGGCATCTACCTTTACAAATCTGGTATTGTTTGTCTCATAATATGCAGCACCTCCCTCGGCATCAATAACTCCAAAATTGGCCTCAACCCTCATAGGGCGTGGAAGTTTATTTAGAAACTCCTCAAAATCTGAAAGGTTTTTACAAACAGCAAGAGCTTTATACATTAACTCTCCCTCCATATCCATATCCTTTACATCGTCTTCCTTAAGATTATAGGAGGCAGTATTCATAATTGAGAAGCCTGTACTGTTTGTCCCTATCCAAACCACCCCTCCCTTATCCGGACTGTTTACCAGTGCAAGGAAGTTATATTTCTCCCCTTTGAAGTACTCTACCCTGTTGTTCTCTTCGGCTGTGTCTCTGTGCTTCCATAGAATAGCTCTTCCGTCGGCTGTTATCTTCCCTGTTATTATTGCTGATGTGCAACTTAAAAGATGGTTATAGATAAAAACGGATAAAAATGTTACCGCTATAGTAATGTATAATTTTCTCATTTTGATATATTTAAACAATGCTTTACTTCAAACTACATAAAGAAATCTACAAGTTTTATGGAAATTATTAAAAGATAGTTGGACCTGAAATGCTCTCTTTTAAAATTCCGAGATGTTTATAGGCCAACTCCGTTACCTCTCTTCCACGCGGTGTTCTCTGAATAAAACCCTCTTTTATGAGAAATGGTTCATAAACCTCCTCTATGGTTCCAACATCTTCACTTACAGCTGTTGCAATTGTTGCTACACCTACCGGCCCCCCCTTAAATTTATGAATTATTGTAGAGAGTATCTTATTATCCATTGAGTCCAAACCCCTCTTATCAATATTTAGTGCATCCAATGCATAAAGAGTTATATACAAATCAATTACGCCTGTACCCTTAACCTGAGCAAAATCTCTGACCCTTCTAAGAAGAGAATTTGCAATTCTGGGTGTTCCTCTGCTTCTTCTGGATATCTCCATAGCAGCACCATCTTCGATTGGGATGTTGAGTATAGATGAGCTTCTTTTGATAATCTCCAAAAGAACAGATGAGTCGTAATATTCAAGATGTGACTGTATTCCGAAACGCGCCCTTAGAGGAGAGGTAAGAAGACCGCTTCGTGTTGTTGCCCCAACCAGAGTAAAAGGATTCAAGGAAATTTGTACAGACCTGGCTCCCGGCCCTTTATCTATCATTAAGTCTATGGTAAAATCCTCCATTGCAGAGTATAGGTACTCCTCTACAACCGGAGAGAGACGGTGGATTTCGTCAATAAAGAGAACATCCCCCTTCTCCAAACCTGTCAACAAACCCGCAAGATCTCCAGGTTTATCTAAAACAGGACCTGATGTTATCTTTAAATCTACCCCAAGTTCATTTGCAACTATATGAGCAAGAGTTGTTTTAC
>CAYGOE010000087.1:0-5961 GCA_964351405.1 uncultured Muribaculaceae bacterium
GGCCGGCGTAGAGGTGATCAAGAGAGAGATTACAGAGCCCTACTCAATCTACAAGCTCTTTACCGGTAAAAAGAGGAGCGGTGTCAAACCAGGATTTATCAAAAGCAGTAACGGAAAATCTAAAATTTCGGAGAGGGTCTCTCTTTTTATACGGAGCAACCTCTTTATTCCTGATCCAAAAATGTTGTGGATCTCACCATCTGCACGCTTTCTAATCAAATACCTAAAAGAGAATAGCGTAGATGCAATTGTAAGCACAGGACCGCCACACTCAATGCACCTAATTGCAAAGCGGGTATCAAAGGCAACAGGAATCCCGTGGCTGGCAGATTTTCGCGACCCCTGGACAAAGATGTACAACTTCAAATATCTGGGCTGTACAAAACCCGTTCTCTCACTGCATAAAAAAATGGAGAGGAGTGTAATCAAGAGTGCAGATGCCGTTGTTACAGTCACAAATACAATTGCCGCAGAGCTTCAAGAACTCAACCCAAAAAGGAGAGTCGAGGTAATCACAAACGGATACGACAGTGCAGATTTTAAGGAGACGGATGTTATGCCGGAGGAGAAGTTCACAATAACCTATACCGGACTGTTTGTTAGCACCCAAAACCCAACTGTTTTATGGAAGACTCTTGGGGAGAGAGTGGGGGCCGGCAAAACCGGCTTGGCAGAGAGTTTGCAAATTCGCCTGATAGGCCATATAGATAGCTCTGTTCTGGAGGATATTGCAAAATACGGCTTGGAACCATATCTGGTCAAGATGGACTATGTGCCTCACAATGAGGCAATACAAAAACAGAGAGCGGCCACTGTTCTGTTGCTCGCCTCCGGGCGTGAGCCGGAGTCTGCAGGAATAATGACCGGGAAGTTTTTTGAGTATCTGGCAGCGGGTAGGCCAATCCTTGGTTTCGGACCAAAAGGGGGAGATATGGATATTGCGTTGGAAGAGAGCAGGGCGGGGGAGATGTTTGATTATGAAAATTACCCGGGTGTGGCAAAGTGGATTGACGCCCAATATGCACTTTACACAATTGGAGGTGCTCCGGTGATAGAGGGAGATATCTCAAAATACTCCAGAAGAGAGCTTACAAAAAAGATGGCTGCAGTGTTGGATGAGATATGCAAAAAGTAAAAAATGATTTAAAAATCTTTTAATATGATAAATTATAAAAAATATCTGCCCTATGTAATAGCAGTTCTCTCCTTTGCAGCTGCTGCCTATCTCTTTACACCTCAGGTTCTCCAAAAAAAGGTGGTAAACCAGAGTGACATTGCCTCCTGGAGAGGTATGGCAAATGAGATAATCACATACAACAAGGCAAATCCCGAGAAAGAGCCGGCTCTGTGGACAAACTCGATGTTCTCGGGAATGCCTGCAACCTCTATTTCGGTTATTTACCAAGGCGACTATACCGATTATATCTACAAGCTTATTCACAAGTTAGCGGGATCCAGACCTGCGAGCTATCTCTTGATTTCAATGATTGGGGCGTTTCTCCTCTTTCTTGCTTTTGGTGTGAGTGTTCCACTCTCGGCTATTGGGGCTCTGGCTCTCACCTTCTGCTCCTATAATCTTCAGATAATTCAGGTGGGGCATAACTCGAAGATGGTTGCAATTGCATTTATGCCTTGGGTATTGGCAGCAGTTGTCTATGCCTACAAAAGCGTTACTTTTAAGGGAGCCCTTGCGGGAGCACTCTTTTTTGCATTTGCACTTAGCTTCCAGATAAAAGCAAACCACCCGCAGATAACCTATTATCTCGCTATTATGGTGTTGGGATTTGGTTTTGCAGAGCTTTACAACTCAATAAAAGAGAGATACTTTCCCGCATTTTTTAAACGCTCCCTTATTCTGCTTGTCGCGGGATTGCTGGGAATTGCTGCCAACATAAATCATCTCTGGCCAACTTATGAGTACTCAAAATTTACAATGAGAGGGGGTTCGGAGCTGGCTTTAGAGGAGGGTAAAGAGCAAAAGGGTCTGGATATTGCCTATGCCACAAGCTGGTCTTACAGCCCGGGAGAGATGCCAAACCTTATGATTCCAAACTTTAACGGAGGAGCATCGGGTGGAGAGCTTTCACAAAACTCTCAAACATACAAGGCTCTTAAAGATGCGGGGTATGCAGGTGCAGACCAAGCCATAAAACAGATGCCGCTATATTGGGGGCCACAACCGTTTACTGCAGGACCTATGTATATGGGGGCACTCTCGCTGTTTATATTTATTCTTGGACTTATCCTATTGCGAGGTGCTGTAAAGTGGTGGATTGTAATTGTCTCACTAATTGCGGTATTTCTCTCGTGGGGCTCTAATATGCTCTTCTTCACTGAGTTTTTCTTCAAGTACATTCCAATGTATAGCAAGTTCAGAACAGTCTCTATGGTTCTTGTGGTTTTGCAGATTACCATTCCTCTGCTTGGCTGGCTCACTCTATCCAAATTGTTGGGAGAGAGAGGAGAAAACTTCAAGGAGGATAGGGTTAAAAAGGGGATGTTAATAGCACTGGCTTTAACTGCGGGATTTTCCTTGATTTTTGCTCTGATTCCATCTCTGGCAGGGTCATTTGTATCATCGGCAGATGCACAGATGCCCGATATTCTTAAGCAGACACTTGTAAATGACAGGATGTCTCTATTGCGTGCAGATGCTTTCCGCTCCCTTATCTTCATACTCCTGGGTGCTGCAGCAATCTGGTTTACATACACAGGTAAACTTAAGAAGAATATGTTTTATGGAGTTCTGGCACTGCTCATTTTTGCAGATATGTGGGTTATAGGTAAAAGGTACCTTAACGACTCTCATTTTATAAAGAGCAGGGATTTTGAAAACCAATACGCCCTGAGACCAGTAGATAAGATGATTCTGAATGACAAGGATCCTAACTACAGGGTGCTCGACCTAAGCATTAATACATTTAACGATGCTCACGTAAGCTATCACCACAAAACTATCGGAGGCTACAGTCCCGTGAAGATGCAGCGATATCAGGATTTGATAGATCGCCATATCTCTGCAGAGATGCAGCAGATTGCAGCAGATATCTCCGGCAGCAAAACCATTGAGGAGGCTCAGGAAAAAATTGGCAACTACCCAGTGCTCAATATGTTAAATACCAGATATATTGTGCTGGGGGCAGAAAATGCTCCTGTTGTAAACAGAGGTGCATTCGGAAACGGTTGGTTTGTAAACAGTGTTATAAATGTAAACTCGGCGACCGAGGAGATAAGCTCTCTGAGCAAGATTGAGAATTCAATGACAGCAGTTGTTCACAATGAGTTTTCTACCGATTTGCAAGGGATTTCACAAGATTCACTGCAAGCATCGGAAGCAATTGTTTTAACCGAATACTCCCCTAACAGACTCGAGTACAAAACATCTTCAACCCAAAACAGGGTAGCCATCTTTAGCGAGATATACTACCCTGCAGGCTGGAGAGCCTATATTGACGGAAGTGAGGTGAAGATACTTCGTGCAAACTTTATACTCCGGGCTTTGAACATCCCCGCAGGAGAGCACACAGTTCTATTTGAGTTTAAGCCGGAATCCTTCTCAAAAGGAGAGTTCTGGTCGCGAATTACATCCGGAATTCTTGTCTTACTGCTAATTGCAGCATTGGCCGGCTATTTATTCAGGCTCAAATCAAACTATTAATCAGGACAATAGATATAGCGATTGGTGCGAGGAACTTAATGACCAACATAATCCCGGTGAAGAGAGATTTTCTCAGAGCCACGGTGCCTCCACTGGTTAGCTCATCCAGAACATCTGCACGCTTCATTCTCCAGCCAACGAAGAGAACCACCAGCAAACCGCCTACTGGGAGAAGGATGTTGGATGAGGTGTAGTCGAAAAGATCGAAAATACTCTTTCCGAAAAGGGTAAAATCTTTTATAACTCCCTGAGAAAGAGAGCTAAAAGTTCCTAATATACCTATAATAACAAAAGTCACCGCGACTGCAACCTTACGGGTCATCTTAAGCTCCTCGGTAAAGTAGGCGACAACCACTTCAAGAAGGGAAATTGCAGATGTGAGAGCGGCAATCATTAGTATAAAAAAGAATGCAATTGAGATAACATTTCCAAACGGAAGTTGTGCAAAAATTTGAGGAAGAGTTATAAAGACAAGGCTAGGTCCCTGTCCCGGAGGAATTCCGAATGCAAAAACGGCAGGGACAACTGCAAGTCCCGCGAGGATTGCAAATCCGGTATCTGCAGCAGCAACACTAAAAGAGATCTTAAAGAGATTCTCTTTTTTGTTTACATATGAGCCGTAGGTAATTATGCATCCCATTCCAAGGCTTAGGGAGAAGAATGCCTGACCCAAGGCAGCAAGCAGAGTGTCTCCTGTGATTTTGGAGAAATCCGGATATAGAAGAAACTTAACCCCCTCCATTGCACCGTCTAATGTTAATGACCGGATTGCCAAAATTACAACCAGAACGAAAAGTACCGGCATAAGAATCTTAGAGTACTTCTCAATTCCGTTTTTAACCCCGGCAACCACAATGAGGGCACTTAAGCCCAGAAAAAGAAGGTGCATTATAACAGGTACAAATGAAGACTCGGTAAACACAGAAAACTGCGAAGAGAGAGAACTGCTGTCCGATGTGAGAAATGAAGATGAGAAGGATTTGAAAATATAATCGAGAGTCCATCCCCCAACAACACTATAAAATGACATTATACAAATTGATGCAACTACGCTTATGACACCTATTGTAAGCCAGCCGGAACGAGGAGCAATCTTACTAATTGCCCCGAATGCGTTTGACTGAGTCCTTCTACCAATGACAAATTCTGAGAACATTATAGGAAGGCAAAGAACTATTACAAATGCCAGATATATAATTATAAATGCAGCCCCGCCATTTGTCCCCACCAGATATGGGAATCGCCATAAATTACCAAGACCTACGGCCGAACCGGCCACTGCTACAAGAACTCCGAACCGGCTTCCGAACCCGTCTCTCTTAATAGTTGACATATTTTAAAGTTTAAGTTTTTTCTACTGCGCAGACAAAGATAAAAAAATGTTGGTTTTATGAGTAAATTTGTATGATTAGTGCAGAAGCTTTATGGTTACGGGAGGCTTAATAATATTTAACGGAAAAGATTAAATTAGAGATGGAAAACAGGATATGTAAACTTTTCGGGATAAAATACCCTATTATACAGGCGGGTATGATTTGGTGCAGCGGTTGGCGTCTTGCCTCTGCCGTTAGCAAAGCCGGTGGTCTTGGCCTTATTGGAGCCGGCTCTATGCACCCCGACAACCTAAGGCATCATATAAAGAGCTGTAGAGCAGCGTTGCAGGGTTTAGGAGAGGCAGGTCCTGAGGGAGCAAAATGCCTTCCATTTGGAGTAAATGTGCCGCTGATGTATCCACAGGTTGAGGAGATTATGCAGATAATTATTGAGGAGAGGGTGCCGATTGTATTTACATCTGCAGGTAGTCCGAAAAAATGGACACCCTTCTTAAAATCACACGGAGTTATTGTGGTTCACGTTGTCTCCAGTTCGCTCTTTGCAGTTAAGTGCGAACAGGCAGGAGTGGATGCTGTTGTTGCAGAGGGATTTGAAGCCGGAGGGCACAATGGTCGTGAAGAGACCACCACATTCTGCCTTATTCCTCAGGTTCGGGAATCAATAACAATACCTCTTATTGCAGCCGGTGGGGTCTCCTCCCGTGCAAGCTACAATGCAGCCTTTGCTCTTGGCGCAGATGGTGTGCAGATAGGTACCCGTTTTGCTCTTTGCACAGAGAGCTCTGCCCACCCTGCGTTTAAGGAGAGGTGCCGCGGCCTTAAGGAGGGCGAAACCAAATTGCTGCTAAAAAAACTTGCTCCGGCAAGACTTGTAGATAACGAATTCTCAAGAGCAGTTCAAGATGCCGAAAACCGGGGCGCATCTGCCACAGAGCTGGAAGAGCTTCTTGGCCGCGGCCGCGCCAAAAA
>CAYGOE010000088.1:0-5691 GCA_964351405.1 uncultured Muribaculaceae bacterium
GGGCCACACTCTATTCAGATAGAACAATGTTCCTTGATAAAAGTGCTACTATTTCTGATGAGTTAAACCGGGCAAAACTTATCGCCCACGAGACAGCACATATGTGGTTTGGAGACTATGTTACAATGCCCTGGTTTGATGATGTTTGGACTAAAGAGGTTTTTGCCAACTGGTTTGCATCTAAAATAGTATCCCCTATGTTTGAGGATATCAACCATCGCCTTAATTTCATTAATACTTACTTCCCGGCATCATATTCAGAAGATAGAACAGAGGGGTCTAATCCGGTTCAGCAGCAGCTGGACAATCTAAACAATGCAGGACTTGTATATGGCAATATTATCTATAACAAAGCTCCTATTGTGATGGATAAATTGGTTACCAAGGTTGGTGAAGAGAGCTTCCGAAAGGGGATAAGAGAGTATCTTAAAAGCTACTCTTACTCTAATGCATCCTGGGATCAACTCATTACTATACTTGACTCACTCTCGCCTGAGGATCTTACCCGATGGAGTAATGTTTGGATAAAGGAGAAGGGGATGCCCCATATATTTGTGGAATTTAACGGAGATTCAGTTACATACCGACAAAAAGATCCGCTGGGAAGAGGGTTGGTATGGGAGCAGAGACTTATCAGCAAGGTGGTCCCAAATTCCGATGGAATGGGTTATGGACTCTTTGTTTTGGATAGCACACTCTCGACAAGAGTTATGAACCTGTTGTCTTCAAACGGATTAAAGGATGATGTCACCAGGCTATCATCATTAATTAATCTTTACGAAAACCTTGAAGCAGGTTACATCGACGCCTCTCAGTTTGTATCTGCAATCTCTTCATATTTAAGTAGTGAGAAGAATCCAATAATCTTTTCCAGGGTTGTGGGATATCTTGAGAGCGATATTCTTAGGGAGCATTTTTTGCAGATAGAGACTCTCCTATGGGATCTACTCTCTAACTCGCCAAATGCACAGTTTCGCTCTATGGCATTTAGTTCTTACATTAATGTAGCTACATCTGCAGATGCCTCGTTAAAATTATATCGAATTTGGGAATCTCCCGAGCTATTTACAAAGGTAAAGATAGGAGAGAGAGAGCTTATGAAACTCTCATATGAGTTGGCGGTGAGATACCCGGATAAATACAATCAGATAAATGATTTCCAGAGAGCCAGGCTTTCCGGCGACGATAGAAAAAAGGAGTTTGGTTTTATCTACCCCTCTGTATCCTCAACTAAGAGTGTAATAGACTCTGTTTTTAACTCCCTTTTGAGTGAAAAGAACAGAGAGGTAGAGCCGTGGGCTGTAACTGCCCTAAGCTATCTTAACCATCGTCTTATACAGACGAACTCTCTGGAGTACATACGCCCTGCTCTGGATATCATAGATCAGATTCAACGAACAGGTGATATATTCTTTCCGTCAAACTGGTTAAGAGCACTTCTGGGAGGGCACACTTCGGTTGAGGCTAAGGAGAGAGTATCTGCATTTCTTAATGAGAGGAGAGATCTTCACCCTATGCTGCGTCTTAAAGTGCTGCAACAGTCACACCATCTCAACAGATAGATGAAAAACCAGACAAAGGCTCTAATAATGGGTGGATTCGTGGTTCTTTTCTGGACCACGGTTGCAACTGCTTTTAAAATTGCACTTGCAGATATGAGTTATATATCGCTTTTATTGATAGCCTCATTAACAGCTCTTTTAGTATCTTTCGGAGAAATTCTACTAACAGGTAAACTCGCTCTAGTTAGGATGTTTTTCAGTAATAGAGATATGGTTTTAAAGGGTGCTCTGCAGGGTATGCTCAATCCTTTACTATATTACCTGATTCTCTTTAAAGCTTACTCGCTTCTTCCGGCACAGATTGCTCAGCCTCTTAACTACTCCTGGCAGGTTGTTCTGATTATTATGATGGCTCTTGTTTTTAAGCAGAAACTAAAGTGGCAGCAACTTGCGGGAGTAATGGTGAGCTTTGCCGGGATAATTATTCTCTCTGCAAATAATTCAGCCTCAGCAGATGGTAAACTTTCACTCTTGGGCATTATTCTGGCCCTGGGAAGTGCTTTTGTCTGGGCATCTTACTGGATATCTAAAATAGAGTCAAAAGAGGACTCCTCTGTATCGCTTTTTGTCAATTTTCTCTTTGGTTCTTTATATCTTATTGTTATAACTCTCTTTATCCCAATGGATATTCCCTCTCTGAAACCTTTTCTTGCAGCAGTGTATGTAGGATGCTTCGAGATGGGAGTAACTTTTATCCTTTGGGGAAAAGCTTTGAACATTGCAACCAACAGAGTCATATTAGCTCAGATTACATATCTCTCTCCGGTTTTATCGCTTCTGTTGATTCATTTTATATTAGGCGAAAATATTGTTTTATTGACAGTTGTAGGTCTTGTCTTTATTATTGGCGGTATTTTGGTGAGCAACCTAAAAAAAGTGTAATTCCCGTTTTTCATTTTGCCGTTAAAAAAAAACAGCTATCTTTGCAAACTCAAATTGGTACCCTGGCCGAGCGGTTAGGCAACGGTCTGCAAAACCGTGTACAGCAGTTCGATTCTGCTGGGTACCTCACAAAAAAGGCCGGGTAACTACCCCGGCCTTTCCCACTTAACTATTAACCACTAACTCAACTAACCAAATCTCCCGCCTCTTTTAATATCACTCGCCTCTTTCCTAACTATAATCCGGGAAACAAACACCTGTCGGACTATTTTTTATAATTGTCTGCTCCTGTCTCTAGGAATGTTATAAAGGCCTGGATATCCAGGTTATAACCTCTTGGAGTTGTAAGGTGTGCCTCAGTTGCAGGGTCAATAATGGCATAATAGGGTTGTGCATTTACGCCAAATTTTGACATTGCAAGATTTGCATTTATTTTTCCTATACTTTTTAAAACTCTCCCGCTTTCGGTAGTAATCCAATCCTTCTCCTGCGCATCTGTCTTATCATCTGCATATAGGGCAAGCAAGACGAAACGCTCTTTTAGAAGCTTCAATACTGCTGGATCTGACCATACTCTGGCCTCCATTTCACGACAGTTTACACAACCGTGACCGGTAAAGTTCACAAATAGTGGTTTCCCAACTCTCTTTGCATACTCAATAGCTTCGCTATATTCAAAGAATCCCTCCAGGCTGTGAGGCAGATGTAAAAAATCGCTATATTTTGGTTTGAATCCCAGGTCGTTGCTAAAAGCAGATTCTGAACCCTCTCCACCGGAGCCGGATACACTGATAGATTTTAAATCGTTTAACTGTGCACTCTGGAAATCCTGACTGCTCAATGGTGGCATATATCCCGAGAGACCCTTTAGAGGCGCACCCCACATTCCCGGTATCATATAGACAACGAAAGAGAATGTTATGATTGAAAGAGCCAATCTTTTAACTGTTATGTGCTGTTCCGGAGTGTCGTGTGCAAATCTTAACTTACCTAACAGGTAGAAGCCCATAAGAGTAAAGGTAACAATCCATATAGCAAGATAAATCTCTCTGTCCAGAAGACCCCAGTGGTATGTCTGGTCGGCAACGCTTAGGAATTTAAAGCCTAATGCAACCTCTATAAAACCTAAAACCACCTTTACAGAGTTGAGCCATCCCCCTGATTTCGGAAGATCTTTGAGAAGAGATGGTGCAAATGCGAAGATTGTAAAAGGGAGTGCAAAAGCTGCCGAGAAGGCGAACATTGTTATGATTGGTTCCCAGATCTCTCCCTGAGTTGATTTTATTAAAATTGTTCCAACAATAGGTCCTGTGCAGGAGAAAGACACCAACACGAGCGTTAAGGCCATAAAGAAGACCCCTATGTAACCACCTTTATCTGATTTGGAATCTGTCTTATTAACCAGCCAACTCGGCAATACTATCTCAAATGCGCCAAAGAAAGAGGCTGCAAAGATCATAAAGATTAGAAAGAAGAGTACATTTGGTACCCAATGGGTAGCAAGCCAGTTAAAAATATCTACGGTTACAGCCTCTCCGCCGGCAAAATATGTTATCAGGATTATTGCTGCAATTGGCAGTGTATATAACAGAATGATTGAAGCTCCGAAAAATGAGGCCATAACCCTTCCGTTTGCAGATTTTTTCTTTGCTGCCTTAGGGTCGTCAGACTCACTATTCGCATTTGATTGGCTGTTTTTAAGAAAAAAGGATACTGTCATTGGAACCATCGGGAACACACAAGGGGTTAGAAGTGCAACGAACCCCCAAATGATAGCCTCAATAATTACTCCCCAGATAGATTTACGAGTTGATTCATCCCGGGGAGAGGATGCCAACTCTGCAGAGGGGGAAACTTGTGTATCCACCTCTGTTGTTGATGCAAGAGTATCTTTTACCGCTGAGTCATCTTTTACAACTACGGGTTGTTGAGAAGTAGTTACAGCAGCACTATTCTCATTTACAGCAGGTTTTTCTGTGTTTTGTGCAGTTGCAGGAGTCCCTTTTGTTGCTGCCGGAGCAGCTAGAGTTTTTTTACCGGTACCGGGCAGTTTTATCTTAAACTCTTTATCTGTCGGAGGGAGGCACGACTGGTTGTTGCACGCCTGCCACTCTATAATAGCTAAAAATGAAACGGAATCTGCAGAGGTAACTCTTACCTTTTGAGCAACAATTACGTTCTCTTCACAAATACCAATCTCCATCCCAAACATCTCGTCAAATTTCTTTTTTGCCTTAGTGAGAAGATATGGTTTTCCGATAAGCTCTGCACCTTTAATATTGTCAAACGTTAATGTGGTTGGAGTAGGACCGTCTACATAAGGGCCGAGGTCATAGATATACCACTCGCTACGGCTCTCATCAATTGATCCAATAATTTGAATTTCATATAGATTACTCTCTAAAGTAACTATCTTGCTGCTCCAGTCAATTGGTTGTGTAACCATCTGGGCAGAGAGCTCTGTCTTAAAAAATGTTAATGTGAATAATAAGGTTAAAAGAAGCAGTCTTTTCATGATAGATAAGTACGTTTATGAATTAAATACAATTATAAGAGGCGATACCCTAAAAAAAGTTTAAAAAAGTTTGTTTGGGGCAATCTAAAATGTAAAATTATTATAAAAAAGAAATTTATGAACAATATTTTATAAAATTCTTTAGCAGTTTTGATTTTACACTCCGGTTTTAGACAACATAATTTCTAAAAGGTTTAGGCACACAAATTAAAATTTGTACTACAAATTCTGGTAATTCTGGTAGTTACCGGATAAAAAAAGCTGCCAAATCTATTTGACAGCTCTCTCTTACAAAAAAATATCTCTATAGCTCTTCGAAATTGACATCAGAGAAAGAGGGTGTTGCAACCTCCTTTTCAACTTTTTCTGAGGTTGCAGGAATTCTCTCACGGATATACTGAATAATCTCCTCTAATCCTTGAGAGAATTTTTCAAAATCCTCTTTATACAGGAAAATTTTGTGTTTGTCGTAAACAAATCTACCGTCTTTGTCCACTCTCCGTTTGCTTTCAGTAATAGTAAGGTAGTAATCGTTGTTTTTAGTTGCTTTAACATCAAAGAAATAGGTCCTCTTTCCTGCTCTAACCGGTTTTGAATAAACATCATCTCCATTGCGCTCGTGCATATCTGCATTGTCAAAATCCTCGAAGTACATTTTCGTTGTTTTTAAGTTTGTGTCACAAAGATAAAATTATTTTTTATGCACAAAAATCTATCTTTGTAAAATATTTG
>CAYGOE010000089.1:0-5688 GCA_964351405.1 uncultured Muribaculaceae bacterium
ATTATTTAGGACAAGCCTATTCCTGTCAGAGATCCATAAGAGATCTTTTAATTTTCGCTGGCTTTCTGCGTGCTCTGCCCAATATTCTAACGGGGATAGGCAGTTAAGAAGATGCATTATCCGGTCATAGTTGTAATCATTTATAAATTTATAATTTTTTTTGTATGCATCATTAAATGAAGAAAAGTTCTCTACAGAAAAGAGCTCTTCCTCGAGTGTCCGATGAAATCTCTCTATACAGCTGTTAAATTGAGGAGAGCGAACAAATGCCTTGGACATATTTAGCCCCAGATAGCTCATTTCACGCATAAAATCACCGGTATGCTCTTTTTTCTTTTTAGTTTTCATCGTTCTATTGGGGCTTAGTAGCTTGTTCTCGCTCATTATAGCTCGAAATTTGAGAAAATGTGCTAGCTCAATACCCGCTATGAACATAAAGCTCTTTTAAATCCACAATTTGAACAAAAACCCAATAACTATATCATTAGCTTCCTATACTTTACAAAAAAACTGGTTGCTTAAAAAAGAAAAAGGGGGAAGTAAAAATCTCTTTTTAGTCTCCCCCAATTAACAAAAGCCTACCTGAGAGCTGAGTACTTAGAACAGTAATCTAACTCCCAGTAACATTCCCCAAGTACTTCCTGTTGTAACAGATTTGATTGTTTTGTTTTTAGAGTCAAAGTTTGCAATATCTGTTGCATTAAGAGTATAGGTTGGTGCACCAAGGTGGTTAACGCCTCTAAATGTTAGCGGCATAATTACGTCAAAATTATTTGCCAAACCACTTCTTGAGAACGCTCCCCAATCTTTGTTAAGCAGGTTTGCAGCATTTACTATATCCAGACTTAGCTGAAGTGTGTACTTCCTGTCTGATCCGAATTTAGCAAATACATCCTGGATAACTTTAACATCCCAACGATTTCTCCAAGGGTTAACAGCACCAAATCTCTCTGCGTACTGACCTTTCCTTGCTTTTAGATATGGTGTGTTATCAATATACTCCTGGAATTTTGCACTCTGTTCTGCTGCTGTCATCTTACCGGCAACATCAACGAATGTAAGTTCACTTGCGCTGTTAGGAATATAGAGAATATCTGAAGCAGCACCATCCCCTGTCATATCGTTTGAGTATGCATAGGTTGAACGACCCATCGATGATCCGTTATAGTAGAGAGAGATTGATGTAGCAAGATGCTTCAGGTACTCTATTCTATAACTTAATGAGCCCACAACTCTATGAGGAACAGAGAAGCTGGAGTAGCTTAACTGAGGGTCATTCAGATTGTAAACATCCAGATTACTTGTCCAGGCCGAAAATGCTGTAGAACCAGGGTTTGCAGATACATCTTTAGATATATTGTATGTGTATGCAACCATACCCGATAGACCATATGAGAAATTTTTAGTCAGCTGGGCAGTAAAGAATGATTGGTAACCTTCGCTTGAGTTGTCCAGAATCATCGCAGAAGAAACTGCGCTTACAACTTTATTTCCAACCCAATAACCCCTTCTGTCAGATCCTGAGAATACTCTGTTGGCTTCCGGAAGGTTCATATTCTTCTGAACAACTGCATTGATATCCTTTGTAAAGAGAGCCTCAAGAGTTAGAATCATATTTCCTGGTAATTCAATGTCACCAGCAAGATTTGATCTCCATACTCTTGGCATTTTGAAGTCTTTACTAACCTCAGCCAGAGCAGCTCCGGAAGCAAGGGTAGTGCTCACTGCTTGTGGGAAAAGAGCAGGGTATTTTGCAACCTGAGCTTTGAAATCTTTATTGAAACGGAAATCCGCAGGAAGATTTGCTCCTGTTATTCCAAGCTCAGGACTCTGAACTGTACCGGATGCATTCGGCTGGTTTGTAAACCATACAAAAGGGAGTACCCCTGCAAATAGACCTGTACCTCCACGAACCTGTATACTTCTGTCGCCCATAACATCCCAGTTGAAACCTACTCTTGGGTTAACCTGAATTTTTGAATTCGGCCAGGTAGAGATATCCATTTTATAATTATCCTTGAATGTTAAAGCAGATATTGCTGGGTTGCCCATCAATTTGTTGTGGTACATAGGGAGCTCTGCACGAACACCATAGGTTAGTTTAAGGTTTTTGTTAACCTGCCACTCATCCTGAAGATACAAGCTACCAAGTCCGAAACTCATCTCAACACCTTTTGGATCTACACCGTTATAACCGTAGGTTACTCCAAAGCCTGACGGTTTTGCATTGTTGATGAAGTCATCAAGCGATGCATATCTGTAGTAGCTGGTTCCCGAACGAGTATATGAGTTATTTATATATATATTATCATAGGAGATACCTGCTGTAATAGAGTGGTTGTTAAGGTTTAATGTAAGATTGTTAACAACAGAGAATGTGTTGTTTTCAACTTTGTTGAGATATGTAAAGAGTTCGTATCCAAAAGACATATATGGATTACCATCCTTGTAGATATCTACAAAAGGGAAAAGGTCACTGTTACTTGTTCTTCTAGGGTCAGTTGTTGCTGTATAAGATACAAGAAGCTTATTGGAGATCTTGTTCCCGAAAGTTGAGTTTAACTCTGCTGCAAAAGCGTCAATTGCATTTTCGTTTCCGTAGAAAGAGTTTGAGAATGATATTGAATAATCTGATATCCTGCCGAAATTTGATCTTGGAATATTAGGCGGACCTGAGGTTGCGTTAGTAAGCGATACGCTTGTATTTCTCAGTCGGTTGTAACGGATTGCAAATTTATGGTTTTTGGCAATATTCCAGTCCAAACGAGCAAGAATCTTGTAGTTGGTAGATGGAAAAGCACCAAAATTCTGATAGTCACCCGGGTCGTAGTTATAGGTATTTAACAGGTGATTTTTTGCTCTTTCAAGATCTGCAACTGTTGTGCGTGATATTCTGTTTGTCTGGTCTACAACACCATTTGTACTTGGCTCCCATCCACTGCTTGGGCTATTCTCCTTCTCTGTTTCGTAACTTGCAAAGATGAATAGTTTATCCTTAATGATTGGACCACCAACAGTAACACCCCACATCTGGGAGTCTCTGTCACGTGCGCCTTTAACAATTGATTCCCCAACCTTCTCTCCTGTAAATGATTTAGGTCTTTGATAAGTATAAACTGATGCTTTCCATCTGTTGTCTCCGGATTTTGTTACAGCATTGATAGATGCACCTGTAAACTGAGAGAGACGAACATCAAACGGGGCAAGGTTAACAGATACCTGCTCTATAGCATCCAGCGAAATTGGCTGAGCAGAACCACCGGGCATAGCACTGCTTGATAGACCGAAGTTATTGTTGAATGCTGCTCCGTCAATTGTTACTGTGTTAAAACGACCGTCACGTCCGGCAAACGATGTGCCGTTTGACTGAGGGGTCAATTTTGTAAAGTCTGATATACTTCTGCTGATAGATGGAAGAGTGTTAATCTCTCTTGAGCTTACGTTCATAGATGCTCCGGTTCTGTCGGCATTAAGAATAGGATTTCTGATACCTGCAGATACCACAACCTCAGAAAGAGTCAAAGCCTCCTCCACAAGCTTAGCATTATAGACAAAGTTCTCTCCCAGGCGAAGGTTCATATTATCCGCCTTGATTGTTCCAAAGCCAAGATATGTTACCTCAACGGCATAAGGACCGCCGACACGCATATTCTGGATACGATAGTTTCCGGAATTGTCGGTAATCGAGTAATACTTGGATCCGGAAGGTGTGTGGACTGCTACTACGGCAGCTCCGATAACCGGAGTTCCATTTGCCTCCGTTATGCGACCACTCATAGAGGATGTTGTAACCTGTGCAATTGCAGCAAAAGCTACAAACAAGCTCAAAGCCGTAAGGGCAAATTGCTTAATTGTTTGTTTCATAAATATTTAAATAATTTGTTAGGTATTCTTGGACAAAAATAGCAATTTCTCAGCGATTACTTACAATTAATTCTAATTATTTAACAAATTCTTCAATAAAGTTTCTGTTTAGTATCAATCATTAATTCAGCTACATAGTATCGTGAAAATTTAAATTGTCAATATTTGGTTAATAAGTTTTTTTTCATAACTTGCAGCCAAATTATGTGGAGAGATTTGACTGCTTGCAACCACTTAAAAAATGCTAAAACGTTCCATATTAAGCTCTTATATACAGCGCTTTCTCTATTTGAGCCTTTCGGTGACTTTTTAGTATTATTTATGCTGTTAAACTCTTACATTGAGTAAAGTGTTTAATAACTCTAACTATTTATATTATGTCTTATCTATTTACTTCGGAATCTGTTTCAGAGGGGCATCCCGATAAAGTCGCCGATCAGATTTCGGACGCTGTTCTTGACCAGTTTCTTTGTCAGGACTCAGAGTCAAAAGTGGCGTGCGAAACGTTTGTCAGTACTGGTCTTGTGGTTATTGGCGGCGAGGTTAAGTCTGATGCCTATGTAGATATACAGCAGGTGGCCCGCAGGGTCATAAACCGCATTGGGTATACAAAAGCAGAGTATATGTTTGACGGAAACTCGTGCGGAATCCTCTCTGCTATACACGAACAATCTACAGATATAAACCGCGGTGTAGAGGTTGCAGATCCTCAGGAGCAGGGTGCAGGAGACCAAGGTATGATGTTTGGTTATGCCTGCCGAGATACTCGGGAGTTTATGCCTCTCCCACTCACACTCTCTCATATTGCCCTTTTGGAGTTGGCAAAAATTCGCAGGGAGGACAACCTTATGCCCTACCTTCGTCCCGATGCAAAGTCACAATTTACAATTGAGTACAACGACGATAACACCCCTAACAGGGTACACACCATAGTGATATCTACCCAGCACGATGAGTTTGACACCGACGACTCGATGCAGGTGAGAATCAAGAGCGACGTAAAAAACATCCTCATACCCAGAATCTTGGACCGACTTCCTCAAGAGACCAAAGCTCTCTTTAAAGATGACTATATCCTGCACGTAAACCCAACCGGCAAATTTGTGATCGGGGGGCCACACGGAGATACCGGCCTAACGGGAAGAAAGATTATCGTGGACACATACGGCGGTAAAGGTGCTCACGGCGGGGGGGCATTCTCCGGCAAAGATCCCAGCAAAGTTGACCGCTCTGCCGCCTATGCAGCAAGATACATTGCAAAAAACCTGGTTGCAGCCGGAGTTGCAGATGAGGTTCTGGTTCAGCTGGCCTATGCAATTGGTGTTGCACGTCCGGTAAGCATCTTCGTAAACACCTACGGAACTGCCTTTAGAGACAACCCAAAGAGTTTTGTGAACGACAGCGTAATTGCAGAAAGGGTTCAAAAGCTGTTTGACCTTCGTCCTGCCAGCATTATAAAACGATTTTCCCTCAAAAAACCTATCTATGAGGTGACCGCCGCTTATGGCCATATGGGAAGAGACCCCTTCAAAAAAGAGGTTGAACTATGTGTTAACGGAGAGTTGGTAAAGGAGGAGATTCAGTTTTTCGGCTGGGAGCTGCTAGATTCAGTAGATCTTATAAAAAAGGAGTTCAGCCTTTAACAACTGCCAGTCTTTTGTGAAACATTGTGATTATAAGGTATTTGAAAATTGCATTTTTATGATTTATCCAAAATAGGAATTCTATGTCATTGTAATACTGCTGTTTACACAAAACGCTGCCAGATCACTAAAGTTCCCCACGTGCTTAACTCGCATATTAACAACAGCTAACGAGGTGTTT
>CAYGOE010000090.1:0-5467 GCA_964351405.1 uncultured Muribaculaceae bacterium
CCTATATTAAGCCTTGCGATCTAAACTCTCTGCTTAAATACAGAGCAGAATTCCCAGAATATGAGATGGTTTCAGGTGCGAGTGATGTGAGTGTGAAACACAAGAGTGAGCAACTCTTTGATGCAAAGATCATTGATATCTCAGATATCTCAGATCTTAAGAGAGTCGTTAATGAAGGGAAAAATTTAATAATAGGTTCAAACGCTTCAATTGAGTGTGTAAAAGATATCTTATCTAACCTGTATCCGGGGGTTAATGAGTACTTATCTGCCTTTGCCTCTTTGCAGATTCGCAATAAGGCCTCTATGGCAGGGAGTGTTGCCGGAGCATCTGCAGTGGGAGATATAATGCCTATGTTACTGGCAATGGGGGCGCAGATGAAGCTAAGTAGTGCAGGCTCTTCTCGTGTTGTAAATTGCCGCGAATTCAATGCATCTTACCGTAAACACATTTTGAAGGAGGGCGAGATAATCGAAAGTTTTATTATACCGGTTCCCTCTTCCAAAAGAGTGCTCTTTTTGCACAAACAGTCGAAGCGCAAAGATATGGATATATCTGCAATGACCTTCTGTATAGGTTTTGAGCTGGACAGCGGTATTATTAAAAATGTTCTTTCAGGGTATGGAGGAATGGCTCCTGTACCCCGTCCATCCCAAATGCTGGAGGAGTTTCTCGAAGGGAGAGCTTTTACGGAAGATACCTTTATACAGGCGAAAGATGTGGTAACAAAGGATTTTCGAACAATATCAGATATGAGAGGCTCTGCAGGGTATAGGATTATGGTGGCAAAAAACCTGCTGATCAAATGTTTTAATGACTTGAAAGTAGAGGAAGATGGATCAGGCAAGTAAAAGGATAGCAGCTCACTTTACAGGGCAGACAAGGTTTATCGATGATATTGATAGGCCCGCCAATACACTCTTTGGCTACATAGTTAAGAGTGAGATTGCATACGGTAAAATTGAGAGGATCAATTTTGAGCAAGCATTGAGGGTAGATGGGGTGTGCGCAATTTTAAGCTGGAGAGATATCCCCGGAAAGAACTCGATGGGTGCTGTCTTTGATGATGAGCCAGTTCTGGCAGAGGATTATGTTGAGTTTATCGGGCAGGCAGTTTTACTTATTGCGGCAGAGAGTAAAAAGGCTGCAGTAGAGGCTGCGAGAAGAGTTGAGATTGTGATTAAGGAGATGAATCCACTTCTCGATATCGAGGAGTCATTCGCAAAAAAAAGCTTTCCCTTTGACCCTCTACATATTGTTAGCGGGGATGTGAATAGTGGTTTTAAAAATTCTGATTTTGTAATTGAGGGGGAGTTAAAAATTGGCGGTCAGGAGCACTTCTATCTTGAGACCAATGGAGCAATCTCTGTTCCAAAAGCTGACGGTACCCTTTTGGTTTACTCCTCTACTCAAAATCCGTCGGAAAATCAATTGATTATCTCTCACGCACTAAATATAGAGAGTTCAAAAATTGAGGTTATCACCGATGTGATTGGTGGTGGTTTCGGAGGCAAAGAGACCCAAAGTAACTGGTGTGCAGTGTGGAGCTCCCTTTTAGCCACTCACTGTAACAGGCCAGTATCTATGGTTTTGGACAGAAGGGAGGATATGCTCATTACCGGTAAGAGGCACCCTGTAAAGGTCAATTATAAAGTAGGGTTCAATAAAAACGGGAAGATTAACTCATATAGCAGCAGATTTCTTTTTGATGTGGGTTTCAGTGCAGATCTCTCAAGGTCAATAATAGAGAGAGCTCTTCTGCATCTCGATAACAGCTACTATATCCCTGCTGTGAAATCTGATCTATATCCCTGCAGGACAAACAGATCTTCAAACACTGCCTTCAGAGGTTTTGGTGCACCTCAAGCCATTGCAGTTATTGAGTATATAATGGATGAGATATCCGGGAAAACCGGGATTGACCAGGCAGAGGTGAGAAGAAGGAATCTATACGGAAAGAGGGTCAGAAACAGGGCTCCATATGGGCAGATAATAAATGATAATATCCTTGGAGATCTTTACAGCCAACTAATGGACTCATCTGATTATAAATCCAGAGTTAAGGAGATAAAGGAGTTCAACAGCAGGTCACAGTGGAAAAAGAGGGGGATATCTGTTGTCCCCGTTAAATTTGGGATATCATTCACAACAACATTTTTAAACCAGGGTGCAGCACTTATCAATCTTTACAAAGATGGCTCTCTGGCTCTTCATCAGGGTGGAGTAGAGATGGGGCAGGGGCTTTATGATAAGATAATAGAGATTGCCTCCCGAGAGTTCGGAATTGTAAAAGAGGCTGTAAGGATATGTTCAACCAACACTATGGTCATACCTAACACATCTGCTACAGCAGCCTCTACCGGCTCAGATATTAACGGACACGCAATAAAACTTGCAATAGACTCTCTTAAAGCGAGGTTAACTGCTTTTGCATCAAACTTATATGGGATTGACATTGCAGATTTAGTTTGGGAGAACTCCACTGTATATTCACGCAAAAAAACAGATGTAAGACACCCGCTCCCCGAGCTGATTCAAAAAGCCTATCTGGCCAGAGTTAGTCTTAGTGAGCAGGCCTACTATAAAACACCGGGAATCCACTTTAACAGAGAGATCTCCAGAGGAGAGCCCTTCTATTACTATGTTTGTGGAATCTCTTTGAGTGAGGTGGAGGTAGATTTTTTAACCGGTTCACACACTGTGCTAAGAACTGATATTATTCACGATGCCGGTGAATCGATAGACCCTCTGATTGATAAGGGACAAATTGAGGGGGCATTTATCCAGTGCTTAGGTTGGACTACAATGGAGGAGTTGATCTATAACGATAAAGGTCTGTTGCTTACAGCCGGGCCGGATAGCTATAAAATTCCCGGGATTGCAGATATTCCAAAGGATTTTAGGGTATCGCTTTATAAATACAACCCTTTTAAAGATGGGATATTAAAGAGCCGGGCTGTGGGGGAGCCTCCGTTTATTTACGGGTTATCTGTTTGGCTTGCCATAAAGCAGGCTTTATGCAGCTTTAACAGTGGGCATCTTCCTCTGGACCTGCCTGCAACAAAGGAGAGAATATTAAATAGTGCATACAGTTATGAAGAGTAGGTTAAATTTCAATGTTTATATTGTTTTGATTGGGCTTTTATGGGGAGCCACAGAGTTAACTGCAGGCTATCTCCTCCATCTGTTACACATCCCTATTGCGGGTGCCCTGCTGATGCCTGTTGGGGTGCTCTCTATGTTGAGCGTCTACTCCAGGGGTGGAACAAAGAGCTCCCTCTTTTTAGTCTCACTCATTGCAGCCTCGGTTAAGCTTGTCACTATTCTCTTTGTACCTGTAACCAATTTTTATCTTGTCATAAACCCGGTTGTGGCAATTTTGCTGGAGGGGCTCATAATGATAATCCCTATATCATTGATATCAAGTCTTAAAAGCTATAGAGTACCTGGAGTGTTTATTGCTTTTTATGCGGCAATACTCTTCTATAAATTTGCCTTTATCTCGTTTCAGGCACTTCTTAGTATGAATACAGGTGCACCTGCTTTAGGGGGTCTAAATATTTTTGAGAATAGCGGGTTTCTTTTTGTTGAGACTCTGATAAGTTCTGTTATTATAACTGGCTCTCTCTTTTTGAAAGAGATATTTTCACATAGCCCAGATAGGGTGAGAAGATAATCACAATTTATTTAAGTGAGTTACCTGGAGACAAATTTGAGACCTACTATTGAGGCTACCAGTGTTGTTATAAAAAAGAGTCTCCAAAAGTGTGATGGCTCTTTGAACACGATAATCCCAATAAGGACTGTTCCGACAGCGCCAATCCCTGTCCAGACTGCATAAGCAGTGCCGATAGGAATCTCACGGGTGGCCTTTATCAAAAGAACCATACTTATTGCAAGGCAAATTACAAAACCAGTGTACCAATAGAGAGTTGCTACCCCGGTAGCCTCCTTGGCCTTACCCAGACAAAAAGCGAATCCGGTCTCAAAAAAGCCTGCCAAAATAAGTATAACCCAACTCATTACTTAATTCTAATTAATATTAAAGACAATACTGCCCCAAAAGTACATCATTAAAGTGATTACAACTGCTCCCACAAGGTTTAAAAACAGACCCGTTTTTGCCATCTGCCCTACACTTATGCGGGATGTGCCAAAGATTATAGCGTTGGGAGGAGTAGCAACCGGGAGCATAAAGGCCATCGAGGCAGACAATGTTGCAGGAATCATCAGAAGAAGTGGATTGATATTTGTGGTTATTGCAATCCCGGCAAGGATTGGAAGTATCATTTCTGTTGTTGCGGTATTGGATGTAAGCTCGGTAAGAAACGTGATTAACAGGGAGATAACCAGTATAATTACTATAGGGTGGAGCGACGCCACACCTGCAAGGTGGTTTCCAAACCAGAGTGACAGCCCGGACTCTTTGATACCTGTTGCCAGGGCAAACCCACCACCGAACAGCAGTAATATCTGCCAAGGCAACTTTGATGCAGTAGGCCAATCAAGTATTTTTGCTCCCTTTTCACTGCGCGATGGGATAATAAATAGTATTAGAGCCATAAATATCGCAACGGTTCCATCATTTATGAACGAAGCTGCCGGAAATATTCCGGACCACCCAGGAATTACAGTTGTTCCGAAAGAGAGATCTGCTCTAAAAATCCATAGAATAGCAAGAAGGGTGAATGTCACAAAAACAACCTTCTCTTCAAATGTTGTTCTTCCCATCTCTTTAAGCTGATTGTGGAAAGTGAGTTTATCAATATCTATCCACTCTCCCTTTTTAGGTTTGAAGCTAAGAAAGAGATATGCCCAGGTAATTCCAAATAGAATAAGTGAGACAGGCAGAGCAAAAATTATCCAGCCTGAGAAGGAGATCTCCGGTAGGTGAGGAAAATAGATTGTGTAGATTCTCAAAAGTGAGAGGTTAGGAGGGGTGCCCACCAGAGTTGCCATACCACCTATCGATGCACTGTATGCTATTCCCAGCAGCAGGCCTGCACTGAATCTGGTGCTGTTTTTGTTGTTCATATATGAGTCCAGTTGCCCGATTATTGACATAACAATTGGAAGCATCATCATTACAGTTGCAGTATTGGAGATCCACATAGAGAGGAAGAATGAGGATGCCATAAAACCTAGAAGAATACGGGCAGGACTCACTCCTGTAAAAGCGAGGATGCTAAGGGCAATGCGTTTATGCAAGTTCCACCTCTCCATAGCAAGAGCAACAAGAAACCCTCCCATAAACAGGAAGATGACTTCATTAAAGTATGTGGCAGATACAGCTTTTCCATCCATTATACCAAACAGCGGAAAGAGAGCTACAGGCAACAGGGAGGTTATTGCCAGAGGGACAATTTCTGTTATCCACCAGACTGCCATAAGCAGTGCAATGCAAAATGTTGCAGTCACTTTCGGGTTTGCCGCATCCAGCTCTACAAAAAACATCAACCAGATTATT
>CAYGOE010000091.1:0-5417 GCA_964351405.1 uncultured Muribaculaceae bacterium
ATAATTTATGATGTGATTCCAAAACGCCTCTTGTTAGGTGTTTCGGGAATGTAGGAAATTATTCTTTTTTATTTTTACTGACGTAAACTATTAAAAACCTATCTATTAAGAAAATATGCACCTCTAGAGCAAATAGCAGAGAAATTTGAATAGATAGATGTGGGAAACATTAGCAAAGAGTGCGCTCGGCGAGCCCTGCGGGGGGCCTACAAAGAAAAAACAAGAAAGCTGTGCGTTGCACAGCTTTCTTGTTTTTTCTTTGGGTGGAAGATGGGGTTCGAACCCACGACCTCTAGTGCCACAAACTAGCGCTCTAACCGACTGAGCTACGACCACCGTGTTCCCGAATAATCGGGCTGCAAAAATACTAATAAAAAATTAAAAACAATAATTTAAAAAAATCTTCTGTGATAATTCTCTTAAATCGCTGCTAAACGAGTGTAATTAATTAGGCAAATTCAAATCTAAATGCATATTTTTGCAGCTTAAATATTGTAGTTATGGCTCGTGAAATTAAATTTTCTCTTGTTTACAGAGATATGTGGCAATCATCCGGAAAGTATGTTCCAATGGTTCATCAGTTGAAAGAGATTGCTCCTGTTATAATTGAGATGGGGTGTTTTGACAGGATTGAAACCAACGGTGGTGCTTTCGAACAGGTCAACCTGCTATTTGGAGAGAATCCTAACAAGGCTGTTCGTGAATGGACCGCACCTTTTAATAAGGCCGGAATTCAGACCCATATGCTCGAGAGAGGGCTTAATGGATTGAGAATGAATCCTGTTCCTGCAGATGTACGCGAGCTGATGTATAAGGTAAAGGCAAAACAGGGAACAAATATCTCCAGATCTTTTTGCGGACTCAATGACTCAAGAAACCTTGAAGGTTCGGTAAAGTATGCTAAGGCTGGTGGAATGATTTCGCAGATGGCACTTAGTATAACCTACTCCCCTGTCCACACCGTTGAGTATTATATGGATCTGGTAGATAAAGTTGTAGAGTTCGGTTGCGATGAGATCTGCCTAAAAGATATGGCAGGAGTGGGACGCCCTGCATTTCTGGGACGCCTTACAAAATCTATTAAGGATAAATATCCACACATTATTGTTCAATATCACGGACATAGCGGGCCCGGTTTTTCTGTCGCCTCTATGCTTGAGGTAGCTCGTGCCGGTGCAGATTATCTGGACGTAGCAATGGAACCTCTCTCTTGGGGAATGGTTCTCCCGGATGTTATCACTATCCAGGCTATGATCAAGGATGCCGGATTCCTGGTTAAGGAGATCAATATGGAGGCATATATGGAGGCGAGAAGACTCACACAGAGCTTTATAGATGATTATCTCGGGTTTTTTATTGACCCGGGTAACAAGCAGATGACCTCGCTTTTGGTTGGCTGTGGCCTTCCCGGAGGAATGATGGGCTCTATGATGGCAGATCTCTTAGGGTTCCACGGAGCAATAAATTCATCTCTTAAGAATCAGGGGAAGAGGCAACTTCAGCTTAACGAATTGGTTGTTATGCTTTTCCACGAGGTAGAATTTGTATGGCCAAAGATGGGGTATCCTCCTTTGGTTACACCTTTCAGCCAGTATGTCAAGAACATCGCCCTGATGAACCTAATGCACACCCTCAAGGGTGAACCAAGATGGTCTACAATTGACAAAGACACCTGGAATATGATTCTGGGGAAAACGGGTAAACTACCCGGAGAGCTTGACCCTGAGTTGATTCAAATAGCAAAGGATAAAGGGTTCGAGTTCTATACAGGTACCCCTCAGGATGCGTTTCCCAATGAACTGGAGAAATTCAGAAAGGAGATGGTTGAAAACAACTGGGAACAAGGAGAGGACGATGAGGAGCTTTTTGAATTCGCAATGCACGAGAGACAGTATCGCGACTATAAGAGCGGAATTGCAAAACAGCGTTTCGAGCAGGAGCTTAAGGCGGCAAAAGAGAAGGCAGGGGCATCAATTATAATCAAGCGCCCTGTATTTGAGGTTCCTAAATTCGATGTGGAGAAAATTCTTGAAAAATACCCACAAGCCAAACCCGTTCAATCTACTGTCAAAGGTCAGCTTCTTTGGCAGTATGATCTAACTGACAAATCATCTGCTCCAATAATCGGCGATACTATCCAGGAAGATAAAGCAATATGCTTCGTTCAGGCATTTTACGGCCTTGAGCTTATAAAATCTCCAAAAACAGGCAAAATCGTGCAGATCTTTGCAGAACAGGGCGATATCGTCGAAAAAGGTGAGATAATTGCATTTGTAGACTAACCCTCTTACCCTGACCTCCAATAACTGATTTGTTGCGACATCCTTAAGTATGCAACATTTGGAATCTTTTTTGCATCTCATATCTATAAGTAACTTTAATCTGATAGAATATGAAAAGAACATTTATGAGACTTACCGCGGCTATTCTATTGGTTTTACCATTTGCCGCCGGATGTGAAAAAGATGACCGTCATAGGGGAGATTTCCTCATCAGCTACGGTGAAATTGCAGATGGCACACCAGGATACTCCATCCGCCTGGACAACAGAGTAATCCTTGAGGTAGTTGAGAATAGAATACCTTACATATCGGTAAAAGTGGGGCAAAGGGTTATTGCCGACTACAAAATTATAGGAGGCAGGATACAGCTCAATGACTCAACATCTAAGTACCCTATTGTACTTAACGATCTCTACAGTGTGCTCTCCAAACCCGCACTCTTTTCAGAGGATGTTAATACCCCTTCACTACAAGACAGTATTGGTAACGATAGGTCGGAAGTAGTTGATGCCTGGATTAGCTCCAAGTATTTCAATATTAACTTTAACATCTTCCGCAACAATCCAAACATTATCCATATGGTTAATCTTGTGATAGATACTCAGAATAGTACTTCCGACAAAATTTACCTCAAGTTCCGCCATAATGCCAAAGGCGACGCCCAAATCTTTCGCACCTTTGGACGCGTCTCCTTCGACATATCACCTATCCTTTCAACTCTTGAGAAGGGGAAACAGGTAAAATTTATACTCTCTTGGGATGGCCTGTACAACAACACCCCAACCCGTGAAATACGCTTTACCCGCAAATAACCAGACTGTATTTTAGGTCTGAACATAAGGCACTCTCTGATTTAGAAATCGTTGGCTCCCGAAGAGGGAGGGGACCCGCCGTAAGGTGGGGAGGATTTTCTAAATCAGAGAGTGCCTTATGTTATAAAGAACTAAAATTTGTGACCCCGAAGGGATTCAAACCCCCGACCTTCAGAACCGGAATCTGACGTTCTATTCAGCTGAACTACGGGGCCGTCACAGGGGTGCAAATATAGCTATTTAAATTTTCACTAAAAAATGTATCTTTGCCCGGTATTCAATTCTTTAAAATATGAAAGCATTTGTATTCCCCGGACAGGGAGCACAGTTCAGCGGAATGGGCAAAGATCTTTACAATAGCCAACCGCTTGCAAAAGAGATGTTTGAAAAAGCAAATGAGATTCTTGGTTTCCGCATTACAGACATTATGTTTGAAGGAGGCGACGAGGAGCTTAAACAGACAAACGTTACACAACCTGCCATATTTATTCACTCTGTAATCCTCTCAAAGTGCATTGAGAACTTCAATCCCGATATGGTGGCGGGTCACTCTCTGGGTGAGTTCAGCGCACTGGTAGCAGCAGGAGCAATGAATTTTGAAGATGGATTGAGGCTCGTTTCTGCAAGGGCTCAGGCTATGCAAAAGGCCTGCAAACTGGAACCATCTACAATGGCTGCAATTATTGGGTCCGATGACAACACCGTAGAGGAGATTTGTGCAAAAATTGATGGAGTGGTAGTACCTGCAAACTATAACAGCAATGGGCAGATAGTAATCTCCGGGAGCGTAGAGGCCGTTAATCTGGCGTGCGAACAGCTCAAAGCCGCAGGAGCAAAGAGAGCTTTGGTTCTGGCAGTAGGGGGAGCGTTCCACTCACCACTTATGGAGCCTGCAAGGAGAGAGCTTGCAATGGCTATTGAGGCAACAGAGATTATAGCCCCGTTATGCCCTATTTATCAAAACGTTGATGCGCTTGCGAACAGCGATCCAAAGAAGATAAAAGAGAACCTTATTACCCAACTCACAGCACCTGTTAGGTGGAGGCAGATAGTTGAAAATATGTGGAGTGACGGAGCAAGGGAGTTTGTTGAACTGGGACCCGGAAATGTACTGCAGGGTTTAATCAAGAAGATTGCTCCCGAAAGTGTAGTCTCTGGCCACCAGTAGCACACTGCTTTTCCTGACTATATTTAAAACCATTACAGGTTGTTTGCCAAGTAGTTGAATAGCTGAATTACACTCTCATTATGATTGAATTTTATATTGTTCTCTTTAACATAACGTTCAATCTTATTTTTTTGGTCTGAGAATAGCTTCTCGAAATTCTTTTTAGTTGCAGGGAGTATCTTGCCATCTTTAATCAGGTGTATCTTTTCATAATAGTCATAGCGAATATTGCTGCTACCTACAATCTTCTCCAGCCTGTTCTCCACCTCCACAGATGAGTACTTGGCAATAGAGGAGACCTCATTGGTCCCGCCGTATGCCCCCTCAATCTTCTCCTGACCAAGCTTAAGTACCCTTGATATTCCCAAATAGGTGTCGCCTGCAGTGTTAAGAACCTGCACATAGGTGTTATTTAGTTTTAAAAAAAGAGTATTCCCGGCACTCACAGCCTCAACCAGCTTCTCTGTCTTAATGGCAATTGTGTCACCTGTATCTGTAATAACCCTCACTGTCTGGCCGAGAGTATTGATGTTAAGATCGCCGGTATAGACTGTTCCATCTGATAATCTTATTCTTCCATTTACATATTTATCAAAAACAAAAAGTTTCTCTTTAAAAAAATCCCCCTCAACTACTTTCCCATTAAATACTTTTATTGTACCGCTTTGTGCTTGAGCTGCTAATGAAACTATCAGTGCAATTACTATAAAAAAACATCTTTCCATCGTATATTTATTTAGATTTACTAATGCATAAAAATAGTGAAAATCCTTTTAAGTTTTAAAAAAATATCGTATTTTTGGCGGGTAGTATATAATATGCCAAATTACTATCAAATAGCAAAAGAGTTCGATACAGAGACAGAGCTCGTCGGGCTCCGTAAGAGCCCCGGCGAGAATCTTTGGTCGAATAAAAAATCAGGAAAGATATCAGGTGACATCTCCGCAAATATTAAAAGAGTGCGGGGTGTTATTTTTTTATTACACATCTAAAAGCCCTAGATCATCTCCCTAACTTCCGGGTAAATATTTTGAAATAAGATTAATAAATATAAAAAGTACTAATTTATAACAAAAAAGCTATGGCAAAAGAAAAAAATTTTATTACCTGTGATGGTAATTACGCCGCAGCACATGTTGCATACATGTTTAGCGA
>CAYGOE010000092.1:0-5396 GCA_964351405.1 uncultured Muribaculaceae bacterium
GAGATGTTAGCATTTTCTACAAACCTTTTCTGAGATATATTCAGAGGTGTTCTGTTAAGAAGCTCTGTAAACCCGATAACTGAATTGAGAGGAGTACGTATTTCGTGGCTCATATTTGCCAGAAACTCAGACTTTGCTCTGCTTGCAGCCTCTGCCTGCTCTTTAGCCAACGTGAGCATCTTTTCTGATTCTGCCCTCTTCTTTACGTTGACCAGCATCTGGGCAAAGAGGTTGAGGAGAGATTTCTCCTTCTTTGTGTAGGTGTGGTGTTTTAATACAGAGTCAAAACCCACAAAACCAACAAGATCCTCTCCGTCAAGCATTGGAACAGTGATAATGCTTTTTATACCTTGAGGTTCAAGAATATCCCTCAGACACCCCGGCCCAAGGTCCGGTAGAGTTAAGACATCTGTAACACTGAAATCTTCCCCTTTTGAGTGTTTTTCTATCCAGTCCGGAATAAAATCAGTTGATACATTTTGCAGGTTATCAATCTCTGCGGAGATTCCCTCTGCACACCATTCGTGAGTATTAGATGTGGTGTTAGCGTTAAAATCGTAACGAAATATATAGGATCTGTCTGCATCTACATACTCTGCCATCTCTTTGAGAGATTTCATTATTTCACTATCTACCAGATCCAGCGGAATGTTGATATAGGTTTGAGCAATATTCATTATTATTTGCTGCATTCTGGAGAGGTGAATAAGATCACTCTCTGCTGCAATTTTTAATTTAGCCTCGGTAATAGTGTTAGCCAGTATCTGAATGAGATTTATGTCTTCTGTATCCCATTGAAAATGTTTGCTTACAGAGTCAAGACCAATAAACCCTGCAACAGATCTATCTATGTAAATAGGCACGCACATAAGCGATGAGATCTCCATATTCTTCAAAATTACCCTCTCGGCAGCTGCATCAGAGGGCAACTCATCTACATTATTGATATGTATATAATCACCCTCAAAAAGACTCTTTTTCCACCAGGGAACAGATTCAAGACAAATGTTATCAATAAGATGCTTTATTGATTTCACCCCCGGTACGCAATACTCGTGAGTATTTACCATTAATTTGAGATCTTCAGAAAGTGAGACAACGTGTGCTCTGTCCAACTCAAAAATTTCGATGATACGCTTTAGCATATAATCTATCTTTTCGTCAATATTGGAGCTGTTGGCACTTATAAATCCCGAAGAGATATCTGCAACAACCTTTTGAAATTTATTATGATAACAATTATGTGTACTCATATGCAGGTGTGGATTTACTCCATAAACAACTTTTAACAAATAATCTACTCTTTAGTTTAATTGGCCACTCTTTAGCTTATTAACCCATCTGCCGGGAGATATCATTAATAATTTCTTTGAGGCGGCACCTATCCATCCGTGTAGCCGTATGTGAGTTTAACTCTTTATATGGATTTATATGCTGTGGCTTAGCTGAATGGAGCATAGATACTCTTAAGTAATTATTATTTAGCACCTCACATTTTGACATCTCCTGTTCGGTAGCCATTATTTCGTATAACTTCTCACCGGGTCTAGCACCGGTTATTATGTAATTATCACTGCTATTGCCTGAAATGTTTTCAATAACTGCAGAAGCAATATCTCCGATAGAGACAGAGGAGGCCCTTTCAATTATGAGATCGCCGTTGAGTCCCTTTTCAAGAGCAAAAAGAGCATAATTGACAGATTGTTTAAGGGTTATCATAAATCTGGTCATATCCGGATTGGTAACAGTTAATGGCTTACCATCGCGAATTTGCTTAATAAACAAAGGGATAACCGTTCCGATGGAGCCCAGTAGGTTTCCAAACCTAATAACAATCAAAGAGGTTTGAGACTCTTTTCCGGAGGAGTTGTTGTTAACTTGATTTGCTTTTGCCCAGACAACCTTTTCCATCATTGCTTTTGAAATGCCCATTGCGCTTGACGGTAATACAGCTTTGTCTGTACTTACAATAAGTACCTTTTTGAGCCCTTTTGATATAGCGCTTTCAATTACAATATTTGTCCCGACAATATTATTCAGGGTAGCCTCCATTGGATTCTCTTCACAGTAGGGAACCTCTTTTAGTGCGGCTGTGTGGATAAGATAATCTGCCCTATCAATTGCATTTTCAAGGTCTGCTCTATTGATTATATCTCCGATAATGTATTTGAATGTGGGAAATCTCTCTCTCATCTTCTGTTGTCTCTCTCTGTTTCTGGAGAAGATTACAACCTCGCACATCGCAGATTCAGCAATCTTTTGTGCCAAAGCAACTCCAAACGAACCTGTGCCTCCGGTTATAACTACTCTCTTATTATTAAGGTAAAATGACATATTCCGAATAATTTCTCTAATGTAAGAAATATTGTTAAATCTTTGTTTGTTTTTGATTTTTCACTAATTTCGCCTAACATTTTTTATCTCATCATTAATAACAGACATTGATGTACTTAACAACTTATCATTACTCACTTTTATCACTTTTAAGAGAGTATCTTCAAAGTTGTAAAACATCATATAAAACGTCGTCCAACGAGATAAAACTGGATAGAGAAGGGTGGCAATATCTTTATAGCCTATCCGCTAAGCACGGAGTTGCCCCTATGATACTTGAAATGTTGAACATTTCTGAAAAGGCTAGTCAGTTGGAGCTGGAGTTTGCTATTGAGAATAATTCGGAAGCAAATTCAGAACGTCTCATTGATAAATCCCTTTCGATAAATTATGAATTAATAGATATAGAGACAAATATACCATCTTCAGATCTATTGATAAAATGGAAGAGTGACACAAAAGAGTCTGAAAATATATACGATAAAAATCTTGAAGTTCTCAAGGAACTTCTTGCTTTTTTTAAAGTCAACGATATTGAGGCTCTGGTTATAAATGGGGTTGTATCGGGTCAAATGTTCAGACACCCTTCTCACCGTCAATATGGAGATATAGATATTTATCTGGGTGCAGATTATAATCGAGGCAATAAGCTTATAGCTAAACTGGGGATAAATGTAGATGTTGTTAATTCAAACTACTCAACTTTTAAATTCAGGGGGGTTAATGTGAGAAATCACCGCTGCTTCCTTTTTAATCAGTTTCGGCACAGAATAATCACTAAGCAAGACAAAAAAATTGACAAACAGCTTGTTAAATATCTGGAAAAGGGATACGATACTATAAATATTGGAAACTTTGAGCTAAAAACTCCAAATCCGGAGTTTATGTTGCTTTATCTTACACGACACCTTGTACTCCACTTTCTGGAGTATGGCATCTACCTTAGACATCTCTCTGATTTAACCCTTTTTATTGAGAAATATAAAGATTCCATAGATTTTGCCAAGATGGAGAAGATCTTTAAAAAGAACCATATATTAAAGCTTTTCTCGTCATTTATATCAATTTGCAAAACAGATCTTGGACTCGAATTAGACTTAAGCTTAAAAGAAGATAGGAGACTTACCAAAAAAATTATCAATGATATGTTCTTTAACAAATACAGGGTATTTGAGAAGAGTAAGCAAAAATCAATGAGATCTTTCGGTAGATATTTTCTCAGGATGAGCTACCTCTTCTCATCCAAATGGAAGTATGATCATATACAAAGGGGACTTTACCTAAGAATGCTTCCTTATAAGCTTCTTACCTAAATTTTGTTAAATTCGCAATATTATTGAGGGATGGACCCTCTTTCAGTTATTGCACTCTAAATGGGAAACAAAGAAATACCAAGCTTAGCAAATGAAATAGTCCGCAGGAGTCTCATTTGTTTAACTCTTTTTATATTTCTGGTATCGAGTGACCTCTATGCTCAGGATACAGTTCGGGCAGATAGAAACATCAACAAAATAGAGCTCATTAAGAGTGATCCTAAAGGTGCGGTAATGCTTCCTCATCGGCTTCAGCCCGTTGCAGGCTCTAAAGTGGAGACTTTTGAAGATAGTCTGGCAAGGGCACAGTCCTCTATATCCAGAACCATAGCAAACATAAGGGAGGGAAACACTGCAATGGCTCTCTTCTATATTCACGACGCTATTTTATATTGCCCAAAAAATGAGTTAAGGACGTGTACAATAGCACACTCCTATTATGCATTAATACAGATAAACCAGGGAAATTACACCACCTCTGTGAATGCTCTTAATTTGTGCGACACATCCTTTCGACGGTTAGGAGATCTAAACCTTCTTGCATTTCATAATAACAACTTAGGAGCGTTTTACAGAAAATTCAGGACCAACGAGCTTGCACAAGGATATTTCAATCGTGCCTATAACATTGCTAAAGCTGTAGATGACAGGGAGCTTATCGCCGTAAGTCTCAATAATCTCTCACAGGGAACAGGTACCGCAAAAGAGAGAGAGAGTTACCTGAATGAGGCGGTAAATATCAATAAACAGAGCGGAAATAGATTTAATCTTGCCGAGAACTATATAAACCTTGCCCGAATTCATCTTTTTTCAGGGAAACATAGGGATGCTATTCAATTTATCTCTATGGCATCTTCAATAGCACAGGAGAGTGGCTATAAAGAGCTTCTTTATAAATCATACGAACTTAGATCTGAGATTTATGCTGCGATGGGCAACTATAAGTTGGCCTATGAGTCCAATCGTAAGATGAGTGAAGCGAACGAGAGAGCAGTTGGGGGGCAAAGTATTGGAGATGTTGAAAATATTATTCAAAACAGAATTGTTTCTAAAAAGAATTATGAACTCAACCTGCAAAAAAAGGAGCTGGATATAAAGAAGTTGAATCAGACTTTAATTGTAACCATTTCACTTTTAGTAATAGTCCTTCTGCTTCTGCTCTATATCTACTTTTTTATAAATAACAGGCGCAAACTGCAGTGCCTGGAGTCAAAGCATCTGCTTATTGAGCAGAAGAAGAGATATGTAGATAGTGAACTTGTAAACATAGCAACTTATCTTAGCAGTCGGAATGAACTCCTGGATAATATACAAGCCTCTCTGGCAAAGACATACAAACTTCCTGAAAAGGAGATTCTCTCAGAAATACGCAAAATAAATCTTCATATAAGAAACCTCCAGACAAAGAATAGTGATGTCGAGTCTGTGATGATGAAAATCGAAAAGATAAATGAGGACTTTATTGCAAAGATCTCAGAAAACCATCCTGATCTTACTAAAAATGACAAAAATATAGCTCTGTTTCTTAGGGCAAACCTCTCTACAAAGCAGATTGCGACTCTTATGGATTGCTCTCCCAAGAGCGTAAATATGGCTAGATACAGGATGAGGAGACACCTAAAGTTAAATAGCGATATAAATTTGGTTGAATATCTAAAATCGCTATAGATTCTTTTAAAATATATATAATGTAGATATATTTATAATTTTAAATTATAGATATACAATAATATATATATACTATTGTAG
>CAYGOE010000093.1:0-5387 GCA_964351405.1 uncultured Muribaculaceae bacterium
CCGGAGCAACAAGAGCAAAGGTTAAGGAGAACGTTACCAGAAGTTACGACTATACTGCTGCTATTCACGATATGAAAAAAGCAGCTGCTCTTACACCCGGATTACCTTATGTATATTATAACTTGGGTAATCTATACTGTCTCTCGGATGATCTTCCGGAATCTATTTTACAATATTCAAAAGCTATAGAGATCTTCCCCTATATGGGTGAAGCGTACTATAACAGAGGGCTGGTTCATATCTACCTTCAGGATAGAGAGAAGGGCTGTCTGGATATGAGCAAAGCCGGAGAGCTTGGCATAATAGATGCCTACAGTGTAATAAAGAAATACTGCAGCGAGAAGTAGAGGCTATTTTCTTGTACGCCCGGAGTTTCTTAAACGGCTGGTAGATCTTACAATTGCTTCATCTCTGGCAATGTATCTCATTGCAGTGATTGAGAGTATGGCTGCAACTATTGGAAAGAGAGCACTTACAGAGAAGGCGCTTCCCTCAGGACGATTGAAGAAGATCCATAATATCCACCCCTGAAATGCTAAAAGTATTACACTGTTAAAAATTGAGATTCTAATCTGAATAACTCTCTGCTTGTAAAGGAAAATTGATACAAATGCCATTGAAAATGTTACAATGTTCATTAAAAGAAGAGGTGTAATTTGATTATACTTTACACTCTCCTGTGCAGATGTGACCATTACGCCAAAGAACATTGTGAAAATAAGAGCCGATGCGGCAAGCAGAAACAAAGTCTGAATTCGTTGTATCATATGGATTGAATTTTGCGTAAAAGTATAAAATAAATGGCTATTTTTGTCTCAAAATGATATAAAAATGAATGCAATTGCACCATCGGAGCTTATAATCAACAGCGACGGCTCTGTGTTTCATCTTCACATTAAGCCTGTGGAGCTGGCAGAGACAGTGATTTTAGTTGGAGACCCGGGCAGGGTGGAGCTTATTTCCTCGTACTTTGATTCAAAAGAGTTTACCCGCTCTTCAAGAGAGTTTGTTACAGTTACCGGTAGTTACAAAGGTAAAAGGATTACTGTACTCTCAACAGGGATAGGTACAGATAACATAGATATTGTACTCAACGAGCTTGATGCACTTGCCAATATTGACTTTGATACCAGAGAGACTAAAGCTGAGCACAAGAGATTAAGAATTCTAAGGATAGGAACATCGGGTGCAATACAACCGGATATTCCCCTGGGCTCTTTTGTACTCTCTCACATATCGGTGGGTTGTGACGGGCTTCTTAACTGGTACAAAGGGAGAGAGATGGTGACCATCAAAGAGATGGAGAATGCTTTTATTAAACACACCAAATGGCTTGATACTCTGCCTTTACCCTATTTTGCTACGGCTAGCAGCTCAATCATCGATGCTTTAAGTGATGTTACTGTTAAAGGAGTTACAATTTCTGCATCTGGTTTTTATGCTCCCCAGGGAAGGGTGTTGCGACTCCCTTTGGCTATGCCGGAGATGATTTCTAAACTTGAGTCATTCAGGTTTAATGGTGAGCGGATTACAAATTTCGAGATGGAGGGCTCTGCCATTGCAGGATTGTCAACACTTCTGGGGCACGATGCCGCAACTGTCTGCTGTATCATTGCAAACAGACATCTGCACGAAAGCCAGCCAAATTACAGTAGCTATATAAGAGAACTAATACAATTATCTCTGGATAGAATATGAAACCGGACAGTGAACTAATATCTTTGATCTCCTTGATGGATGATACAGACTACATTGTAAGGGATGCAGTGAGAGGACGGCTCATAGAGCGGGGAGAGGATGCGGTTGAACAGATTGAGAGATATTGGCTCCCTGAGGCTCCTGTTCATAAAAGAGATTCATATCTGGTTTTTCTGGAGGAGGTTAAGAGAGACATTGCTCTGGAGAAGTTAGATAAACTGCTGGAGAGCCCCCAACCACTTCTGAGTAAAGGGCTATTCCTTGTATCAAAGGCTGCAGATACCTCAGCCGAGGAGATAATATACTACAGTACACTTGAGAATCTCACAGAGGAGTTGAATCTGGAGATCTCCGGAGATAAAACCCCTGTTGAGAGTGTTAAGATTTTTAATTACATATTTTTTCGCAGATTCCGGTTTCACCATACCGATACCCAGATTCAATCTGAGGAGAGTGCTCTGGTAGACAGAGTTCTGCTCTCAAGAGCAGGGAATCCGGTCTCAATCACCCTTATTTACTTTCTTCTTTCAAGATCGGCAGGATTGCCAATATATCCACTCTGCTTCACAGGTGGCTTTGTGCCGGTATACCTGGATAACGACAATAAGATTATGTTCTATCTCAATATATTCAAACAGGGCTCTATCTTTCTCGAAGATACCCTGGTTCAGTTTTTTGAAGATATTGGTATGCAGTACAACCCTGATTCACTAAAGGTAGAGCAGGAGAGGGCCCTGGTTACGATTTATGCAGAGCTTCTCAGCTTTATTTATAAAAACAGCGGGAATTCAAAGATTTATAACAGAATGGAGAGAATTACTCAAATTCTGGGAGGTCCGAGATATCTATAAAAACCTCCGCAATCTTTTGGATTACAGAGGCCGAAGTTAAGTAATTAGGTTAAGTAATGACTAACAGTACGCAAATATAATAATATTTTTTAATTATTGAATACAAATTTATTTATTGCAAAAACATTGTGGAGTAATGGCTCGCACAGGGGAGGGCTTGGAAAGGGGAGTGCAATTATAGCAGGAATATCCGTCGCCGTCAGTGTAATGGTAATGGTCTTGGCAATTTCAATTTCTGATGGGTTTAAAAAGGAGATTAAAGAGAAGGCTGCCGGGTTTTCCGGGGAGCTTCTGCTTCATAGCCCGGGTACTGAGACCACAACCAATCTCTTTCCTATAAGCTCCAACCTCTCGTTTTTGGATGAGATAAAAAATTTACGGGAGGTATCATCAATACAGCCATACGCATATCGTTCTGCAATAATCAAGAGTGAAGATCAGATACAGGGAGTTCTTGTTAAAGGGGTTGACTCTGAGTTTAACTGGGATTTCTTTAACTCTGTTATTCATCAGGGTAGGGTACCTAATGTGTATGAGACACTATCTCAAGGGGAGATTATGATTTCGCTTAGACTGGCTAAGATGTTGGATTTCAATGTTGGAGACGAACTGATACTCTATTTTATAGGCGACAATGTTAAGATCAGGAAGTTCACCCTTACCGGTATTTATAATGCTCAACTGGAGGATATTGACAAGAGCCTCATTATCACTTCTCTTTCACAAATTCAATCGGTAAACGGGTGGAGTGAAAAGGAGCTCTCAGGTATTGAGATAAAGCTTAAAAAAGGATTTGATATTAAGAAGAGCTCAGCTTTGGTTGAGGATATCATTGTTAATTCAGAGGAAGATGAGTCTGTATTTGTCACAAGGGTAGATGAACTCTTCCCTCATCTGTTTGACTGGCTTACGCTTTTGGATTTCAATGTTTTGGTTGTTATGCTTCTTATGCTTTCGGTAGCAGGTTTCAATATGATATCCGGGTTATTGATTCTGCTTTTTGAAAAAATCTCTATGATAGGGCTACTCAAGGCTCTGGGTATGAAAGATTCCGGGATACATAAAGTTTTCTTAATTCGATCTATATATTTAGTTTTAACAGGAATGGTTGCCGGTAACACTATTGCCTTAATTTTAGCTGCAACTCAAAAACGATATGAACTCATTCCGCTCGACCCGGTAAACTACTTTGTAGATCACGTCCCAATCTTTATTAATTGGGCAAAAATTGGGATTCTAAATGCCGGAGCTTTGGTTCTCATAACTCTGCTTCTTATGATACCCTCTTTGTTTATAGCTAAGGTGAGCCCTGAAAAGACATTAAGGGTTAAGTAGGGGAGTCTGTTACTTAGTATTGTCTTACCATCACCTTGTAATTTTCATACCTATCCAGAACCTCTTCTACAAACTTAAGAGTCTCTGTACCCTTGAAATTTCCAAGCTTTAATATACCATCAGGAATTTTTTCGCTGTTTTTCATATAAGCAATTATAACTTTTGTGCTATCCCAGTTATTTGGGTTTGCACCTTTGTGCTCTGCCAGTCTACGGATGTCATCTACTCTTCCCTCACCTGCATTATATGCTGCAAGAGCAAATTTAACCCGGTTAACTGAATCTATATCATCAGATCTGTATAGGTTTAACAGACGTTTGATCATAAGAGTTCCGGCTTTAATATTCTGCTCCGGATCATAGATATTTTCAACTCCAAACTGCTTTGCGGTTGCGCTGCGAATCTGCATAAGGCCATAGGCCCCCCTACCGGATCTGGCTCCCATAGAGAACTTTGACTCCTGGTATATTAGAGATGCCAATAATCTCCAGTCCCAACCTATTGATGATGAGTAGCTTTTAATAAGAGAGTCATATGGAGAGAGTTTAGAGACTACACCACCGGTAAAATTTACGCGTGAATAACTTCTGTAATAGTTATTTACTAAATCTCTGTAATCTCTGGAGTTCTGAAAGTACCCGAACCAATAGTTCATATTTTGAAGCAGATTGTAATTCTCTTTTGTTACAACCCAAACCTGCTCGTAATCATTAAGTTCAAGACTAGATATAAAAAGATGGGAGTAATCATCCGGAATTGTGTCTTTGCCGGCATCTGCAACAACAATGTCTACCCTCCCCTGAGCAAGCTCCTCCCAGGGGTTACAATCGGTGACCGGTTTTGCCTTAATGAAACACCGTTGATGCTCTGCGAAGCTATTTAGAAGATCGAAGTGAAAACCAACAGGGTGGCCACTTTTGAGATAGATACCGCCCTGAATATTGATAAGTGCTTTGAATTCATTTCCTTCAAGGATAAAGGAGTCTCTATCAGTGATTCTTTCATCTTTGGCAGATGATATAATTATTAGAACGAACAGGAGAAGGAAAATAGATATATATTTTAAAATAAGCCTCATAGGGCAGATTTTTACTTTACATAAAATGGCCAGTGTATACCGAATTTAATGGCTTTTTCTGGCCTTATGTAATGGTGTGCAGAGAAATAGTCGCCATCGGGCCACCCTTGGGTAGCATTTACATATTTCACAAATATGCTTGTTCTTTTCCACTGGAGATTGACAAATGCATCTATATAGGGGTAGTTGCCGATTTTTCTGTCGTTCTGATTGTGAAATATGCCAAGTGCAGGGCTGTATGAGGGAGAGTAGTATTCACTATGGAATGTAACATCTGCACCCAGCTGAGCTGTAAGAACATTCTTAACAAGCTGGAATTGCATATAATATCTGAGATTTGCACTAATTGCCGGTAGCGGGAATACCTCACTGTTTGAGGTCATCTGATATAGTACCCTGTTATCCAGGTGTAGGAATCCTATTGT
>CAYGOE010000094.1:0-5287 GCA_964351405.1 uncultured Muribaculaceae bacterium
TGAGCCGCCCGAATTGATCAAAAAAAAGGGTAACTAAAATTGCTTTAGTTACCCTCCTCTCGGCAAACCAAGTAATATACTTAAATCAAATTACTGTATGTCCCACCATACAAGAACCGACCAAATATCCACATCAAATGCCTTAGGGTTTGATGCACTTAGCATAGCTGAGTTGTAGTTCATCTCGTGTGTAATACCCATCATCCTTCTGAGTCAGTAGTTATCCTGAGATTTAGATGTACCCGGTATCTTTGTCGCGTGAGTTGTTCCAAATTCAAAAGGTCTTTCAAAACCTGGGTATACATACCTCTTTTGTACATTTCCTGTTGTTCTGGTAGTCTGTTTACTCAGATTGATTTAATTTTTGAAATAGCCTACCAAATTTTTTATTAAAAAGAGAAATAACTGCCAATTTTAAAAGCATAATATATCTGTTGAGCAATTGTTAGATGTAAAATTGATAATAATTTCATAGTAAAACTCCATTTTTAGCAATTTTTTTAACAAAACACAGCAATTCCGGTTATACCGACATAAGAACACTAAACTCATTTATATTGAAAAAAAAGTCGCCCCGGCTGTGGGGCGACTTCTGTTATAACTATAGATTAATTTAAAATTACCATCCGGGATTTTGAGGAAAAGTAACTCCTTGAATATCATAAAGGACTTTCACTCCCGTTGGGATTGCATCTAAGTAATGCATTGGCTCTATCACCACCCTGCTTGTGAGAGTAGTATAAGGCTGAATATACATATTGGCATCAACAGTAAGACCGGCAGTTTGGGAAGGTACCTTTGCCCCCTTAAAGATATCCGGATTAACAGTATGGTCTAAGTATCTCAATTTCTTCCACCTTCTGAGATCCCAATAGCGGAAGCCATCAAATGCAAGCTCAACTCTTCGCTCTCTTCTAATCTCCCAAAGTAGAGGTGAGACATCGGCATCACGTCTGGTATCGTTAGGGATGCTGGAAATGTTTAGATGGGCCACACCGGCTCTGGTTCTTAGCCTGTTTATGGTATTGTTGGCATCAGTCTGAGTAAAGTTACCCAGCTCGGCAGAGGCCTCGGCATAGTTCAGAAAAACCTCAGCAAGCCAGAATAGTGGTGCATTTGTAAAGTTTGCATTGATCTGAGTAAGATCATTTCCGGTTATTGTAGGATTGTTAAACTTCCTTACCAGATATCCCGTTGAAGAGATTAAGCCCCCAACCGGACTTCCTCTGTATGCAAGAGTATTGCCTATAGATTCAGAAAGTCGTCTATCTCTATTGGCTAAAGTTGCAATAATAGTTGCATCGCCTTGATAAAGTGGAGATAGCGTTATAGGATTACCGTCTGTACAGAGATACGAATCGATAAGGCTTTTTGTTGGGCCACTTATTGGAGTGGTTGAGTTGAGATAGGCCGTTAAACTATGCATAAAGGTGCCTTTTACATAGTACTTAAACAGGATAATCTCTGCATTGGAAGAAAGGTTTATACTTGTATAGATATCTTTATAACCACTACTCAACTGATAGGTCTGAGACATTACAGCAGCAGCAGCGCTCCTTGCTTTAGTAAACAGCGCATTTGCCCTTGTAGCATCGTTTCCATGGTACTTGCTTATTGAGCCTTCATAAAGCGCAACTCTGGATAAAAGTGCATTTGCAACATCTTTGTTAACGCTGTTTGCATCAGCAGCAGACTTTGATCTTAGGTTTGTAACAGCAAATTCAAGATCTGAAATAATATTATCAACCACAGTATTGCGTGCTGTTCTTGGTGCATAGATCATATCCGTTTGATTCTGGTCAAGAAATGCATCTATGTAAGGAACATCTCCAAAACGCATTAAAAGGTTGGCATATTCAAACGCTCTGAAGAATCTGGCAACTGCTCTGTAATGATTCTTCGCCTCATCTGTCATAGCAACATTACCTACTCTAGCAAGCAATAAATTGGCTTTTCTTATGTAAATGTATGCATTGTTCCAGTCGGTACTGGTTGCAGGTGCTGCTGTAGGGAAGTTGTTAATTCCTGAATGAAGAGCCTGATCGTCTGAAAATGTAGACCAGTAAAAATCCCCATTGAGAGCGGTAGTATTGCCAAACCCCATAAATCTATCGTAAAATCCCCAGGAGAAGGTTTTAACATTACTCTCATTTGTCCAATAGTTATTGTCTGTAAAACTTACTTTCGAACCTCTTTCAAGATAGTCTGAGCAAGAGGTAAGAGCAGATAAAAACAAGGACACCAATAAAATTTTATGTATTATTTTTTTCATATCAGCTCGCATTTATAATGATAATTGAACTCCAAATGACAATGTTCTGGTAAAAGGCATTGTTCTTCCATAAAACGCTCCGAAAGCCGGTGATCCCGAAGTAATCTCAGGATCAATTGGAATATGGGTCTTCTTTGCTTCAAATAGATTCTGCCCACTGAAATAAACTCTTATTTTTTCAATTGATACCTTTTTGGTAATTCTAGCAGGTATGGTATAGCCAATAGTCAGATTTTTGAGTCTCATATATGCCAGATTAAGCAAATACTTATCCTGAGGATAAAAGTTTCTACCGGTAGCTGCTGCTGCATTTGCCAACGCTGCCATATTTGAGATTGTTGAAGCTCCCTCGCTTGCAACTGAAGGATTAGGATAAAAAGCGGAAGGATTGCTTGGAGTCCAGAAATCCATTTGATGCTGAAACATAGTGTTGTTGGCAGCATTATAAAGAGGAAGAACCATACTACCTGTGCCCCATAAATCTCTTTTAGCTACACCTTGCAAATATACATCTATATCAAAACCTTTCCATCCTCCGCCTAAACGCATGCTATACTGGTACCTAGGAGTAGTATTTCCTATAACGGTCAAGTCGCCGAGATTCTCTAACGTTTGTGTTCCTGCGTTGATTGCCCCGCTTTTGTCCAGGTCGGCATATTTAACATCTCCCGGACCATACACAAAAGAGCCATTTTGCAACGTAACCTGGCTTGGCGAAGTGGCGACATCGTTTGCATCTTTGAAGAAACCAACGTGTTTAAACCCCCATATTTCACCAATGTTTTTTCCTACATAGTTGTTAAACAGCATTTTTGAATCATTCCCTGTCCACTCGGTTATTACACTTTTATAATCGGAAACAGAGACATTTCCGTAAATGTAAGAGTCATTATTAATGTTGTGATTGTAGCTCAGCTCAAGCTCCCAGCCTGTTGTTCTGAGAGATCCGGTGTTCTGAGCAGCTGCACCCACTCCGAAAGTAGCCGGGAGAGTAGCTCCTGGAGCAATCATATTATTATTATCTCTTTGGAACCAGTCAAAAGTTACATCCAAAGCCTTATTTAGGAATGAGAGGTCTAGTCCGAAGTTAATAGTATTGATTGTTTCCCATTTTAAAGTAGAAGAAACATTTGCCGGATTATTTGTAAATATTGGGCGGGTACCAGCCGGAATCAGCCAGTTTAGTGCTGCAGAAGTTGTCATAGTAGGAATAAATCTGTCTGCACCAACATTTTGATTACCGATGCTACCGTAGGACGCCCTTATTTTTGCTTCATTTACAATGTGTTTTATGCCCTTCATATAATCTTCCTCAGTAATTCTATATCCTGCAGAGACGGAAGGGAAAAAAGCCCATCTACTGTCAGCGGGAAAGTTTGAGGAGCCATCGTAACGACCGTTAACTTCAAAGAGATATTTACCTTTGTAGTCATAGTTTATTCTGCCAAAAAAACCTGCAACTGCCCAATCTAAATTATCGCCAGCTACAAACTGATCACCTGTTGCCAGTGGTAGTTGGCCTCGCTGAGGGTCCATAAGAGTTCTTCTTTGACTGGAGTGATAGATATAGTCTCCGTTCTCCATATTTAACCCGGCAATAACCTTAATTGAATGGTTAGAGATTTTTTGGTCATATGTAAAATAGGTGTTTGAAGTAATTTGTGTTCTACGTTCTGAGTTGTATTCAACCCTATCGTTTGCTCCAACTCCAATATCATTCATTCTCAAAGGTGGATTAGCGCCCCAGAAATCCCACAAACGAATCAATCCTCCATTGATATTGGTAAGAGAGTTTGTTGTGGTGTATGCAAACTCAGATCTTAAATTTAATGAATTTGAAAATTTTATAGTTGCAGCAACTCCACTGCTAGTGAAGCTTTGCTTTTCATTATTCATATTAGCCATAGCAAGATGCCCCTGTGCAGCTCTGAAATATCCGGTTGTTCCACTCGCATCTGTATAACTTCCATATGGCATATAAGCACCCCAGCGCCACATTGTAAAGTAAGGATCCATATAACCGGTAAAAGGATAGTCGTAGCTACTCTGTCTTGTCATAATCTTAGCTTCGATATCTAGCCAGTCATTCATCTTTGCATTCAAACCGGTTGTCATATTGTAACTACTGATTTTGTCGGTGTTGATTTTTAAGACGCCTTCCTGGTAATTATAAGCACCGGAAACATAGAAATTTACCTTGTCTGTACCACCTGAAAATTGAATATTGTGATTCTGTTGAGGAATCCACTTCTGATACATAACCTCTACCGGATCCCATATTCTAAAGAAATTAACCCTTCCCCCAACAATATCAAAATCTTCTCCCATAATCATCTTATCGCCATTTCGGTTGTGTTTGTAACTACTGAGCCATTTCTCAATTCCCGGAATCAGTGAAGATGCTGTCATACCAAAGACCTCCATACCTGTACCTCCAAAACGACTTAGCGCTGCATCTGTAGCACGTATCTCAGCAACAGGATCGTTGGCAAAACTAGGTAAAAGAGTCGGTGTACTAAAAGCAAAATTATTAGAGTAAGAGATATTGAATTTCTCTCCCTTCTTTCCCGACTTAGTTTTTATTAAAATGACTCCAAAAGCTGCTCTGGCACCATAGATTGAAGTTGATGACGCATCTTTTAATACAGATATACTCTGTATATCCTCCGGGTTAACAAGAGAGATATCAGAAACCACTACGTTATCTACAATAATAAGTGGTGCTCCTCCGTTAGCAGCATTTACAGAGCCCATACCTCTGATATTCATAACAGGAGAGGTGTTGATTCCTCCGTTAGCGAATGTAATGGAGAGGCCTGGCACCACACCCTGCAAACCTTTAGCAGCATCCACAATTGGTTTCCCTTGCAGAGCTTTTGATACATCTACAGTAGCCACAGCTCCTGTAAGGTTCTCCTTTCTCTGAGTTCCAAAGCCCACCACTACAAGCTCTTGCAGCAATAGTGCATCCTCCTCCATCGAAAGGTTAATAACAGCTCTATTATTCACTGGTAC
>CAYGOE010000095.1:0-5148 GCA_964351405.1 uncultured Muribaculaceae bacterium
CAAGGGTAATGGGATCACTCCATATGACCATCCAGACTGCAGTACTGATCGAGACACTCAAAGAGCTTGGTGCAGATGTCCGCTGGTGCAGCTGTAATATATTCTCAACCCAGGACCACGCTGCAGCTGCTATAGCAGCATCCGGTGTTCCGGTATTTGCCTGGAAAGGTGAGACCCTTGCAGATTACTGGTGGTGCACCGAAAGAGCTCTCGATTTTGGCAACGGTTTGGGGCCAACCCTTATTGTAGATGATGGCGGTGACGCTACTATTATGATTCACCGGGGCTATATGGCAGAGAGTGACGAATCTATCCTGTCTGCTCCTGCCCAGGCACAGGATGAGATTGAACTTAACAACATCTTAAAAGAGCTACTACTCTCAGATCACGGACGGTGGCACAGACAGGCTCCCGAGATTAAAGGGGTTTCTGAGGAGACCACTACCGGCGTTCACCGTCTCTATCAGATGCTGGAGCAGGGGAAGCTGCTCTTTCCTGCTTTTAATGTTAACGACTCGGTAACAAAATCTAAATTCGATAACCTCTATGGGTGCCGCGAGTCTCTTGCAGATGGCATTAAAAGGGCAACCGATGTAATGATTGCCGGAAAGGTTGTGGTTGTTGCCGGCTACGGAGATGTAGGGAAAGGTTGTGCCCGCTCTATGCATAGCTATGGAGCAAGAGTAATCATTACAGAGATAGACCCTATCTGCGCACTGCAGGCGGCAATGGAGGGTTACGAGGTAAAGACGATGGATGAGGCCGTTTACGAAGGGAACATCTTTGTAACAACCACTGGTAATAAGGATATTATAACCGCAGAACATATGGCTGCTATGAAAGATCAGTCAATAGTGTGCAACATAGGTCACTTTGACGATGAGATTCAGGTGGCAAGGCTGGAAAAGTGGAGTGGAATCAAAAAAATAAACATCAAGCCTCAGGTAGACAGATATCTCTACCCGGACGGACACTCAATCTTTCTACTGGCACAGGGTCGTCTTGTGAATCTAGGCTGTGCAACAGGTCATCCCTCTTTCGTAATGAGTAACTCCTTTACTAATCAGGTTTTGGCACAGATGGAGCTTTGTAACAAAAATTATGAAATTGATGTCTACCGTCTTCCCAAACATCTTGACGAAGAGGTGGCAAGGCTGCATCTGGAACAGCTCGGAGTTAAACTTACCCTCCTTACCTCGGAGCAGTCAGAATATTTGGGAATACCAATTGAGGGACCTTATAAACCGGAACACTACAGGTATTAGAATCTAGTTACTAAACCAGAGATGTTATGAACAACAGGCCATTGGTCTCCATAATAACGGTTAACTACAACCAGAGCTTCGTAACGGGTGAGTTGCTAAAATCTCTGCGCTCTATTACATACTCCAATTATGAAATAATTGTTGTAGATAACGGTTCTGTTGAGAGTCCCGACCATCTTAAAGAGAGCTTCCCGGAGATATACCTGGAAAAGACCGGAGAGAATCTGGGCTTTGCCGGAGGTAACAACTGCGGAGTTAGAGTATCTAAGGGCAAATATCTGATGTTTCTAAACAACGATACAGAGGTCTCTCCCTGCTTTCTGGAGCCATTGGTAAAACTGATGGAAGATGACTCAACAATCGGGATGGTAAGCCCGAAAATCAAATATTTCAAAAACCCGGAAATAGTCCAATATGCAGGGTTTACCAAAATGAACCCATACACAATAAGAAACAACGGTGTTGGATATCTGAAGCCGGATGGCCCCGAATATGACACTATATCTCAAACAGAGTACGTTCACGGAGCCGCAATGATGGTTCCAAGAGCTTTAATTGACAGAATTGGAAAGATACCGGAAATCTACTTTCTCTATTATGAGGAGTACGACTGGAGCGAGATGTTTAAACGTGCCGGATATAAGATCTACTACCACCCATTCTCAGTTATATTACATAAGGAGTCTGTGACTTCAGGTGTTGAGAGCCCATTAAAAACTTACTATATTAACAGAAGTCGTCTTATATATACTCGTAGAAACCACTCCGGATATCAGCTGATTACAAGTCTTCTTTTTCAGACATTAATCTCATTCCCAAAGAACAGCCTGGTTTTTCTGCTTAAAGGTGAGTTCAAAAATATGTCCGCCTATTGGAAAGCATATCTCTGGAATATTACCCACATAAAACTCAGGCAATGAAAATAGGGATTGAAGCACAAAGAGTTTTCCGAACTAAAAAGCACGGAATGGATATGGTTGCCCTGGAGCTAATTAAAAACCTGCAGATTATTGATAAAGTGAATGAGTATGTCGTTTTTATCAAGCCTGATGACGACAGAGAGTGTATCCCCAACTCTCCCAACTTTAAGATCGTTGAACTTAGATGTGGCCCCTACCCTCTATGGGAGCAGTTTGCCCTTGGCAGGGCTGCCATTAAGGTGGGTTGCCAGATTCTGCACTGCACAAGCAATACGGCACCTGTAAAATGTAAGATTCCTCTGGTGATAACCCTTCACGACATAATCTATCTGGAGAGCATATCCCTATTTAAAAAAAGCGGCACCTGGTATCAGAAGTTTGGTAATATGTATCGTAGGTTTGTTGTACCGATTGTTGCAAAGAGAAGCGCAAGGGTGGTTACAGTCTCAAACTTTGAGAAAGAGCGTATCCGAAGCTTTATGGGACTAAAGGATAATCTGGTTGCAATTTACAACGGAGTTGGTAGCCACTTTACAAAGATTAGTGATGCTCAAATTATCGAAAGGGCAAAATCTAAATACAACCTTCCCGACAATTTTCTCTTCTTTCTGGGAAATACAGATCCAAAGAAAAATACTCCCAATGTTTTAAAGGCTTTCGCAATTTTCAACGCCAGGTCTGTTGTCAAGTACAAGCTGGTTATGCTCGATTTTCGCGAGAGCGCACTTTTGCAAATCCTAAGCGAGATAGGTTACCCTCACATAAGGGAGGATATCCAACTTACAGGATATGTTCCTAACGGGGAGTTGCCTGCCATAATAAATCAATGTAAGGTATTCCTCTACCCATCTCTTAGAGAGAGCTTCGGGATACCGATTTTAGAGGGTATGGCGTGTGGGGTTCCTGTAATTACATCCACAACATCCTCAATGCCGGAGATTGCCGGAGATGCTGCACTGTTGGTTAACCCCGAGAATCCTCACGAGATTGCAGATGCTATTGCTAAAATAATATCCGACAACCCACTTCGGGAGTCGCTGTGCCAAAAAGGTATTGAAAGAGCCTCCCACTTCTCCTGGAGAGAGATGGCCCAAAACTATCTGGAACTCTATAAGAGCGTTATCAAAGAATTATAGTAAATAACTACCATTATGAGAACTCCCGAAATTCTCTTTTTTGCTGCCCTGTTTATTCTCTTTTACACCTATATCGGATACGGCATTCTACTATATTTTTTAGTTCAAATCAAAAGAGTGTTAAAACCCTCTCCCCGCAGAGAGCTCTCTCCATTTGAGCCGGAAATTACAATTTTAGTTGCGGCATATAACGAAAAGGATTTTGTAAAGCTAAAAGTTGAGAACACCCGCGCCCTGGACTATCCTAAAGATAAGCTTCGGCAGATTTGGGTTACGGACGGCTCAAATGACTCCACACCGGAATTACTAAAAGAGTACCCTGATGTTACTGTACTTCACTTGGCTGAGCGAAAGGGCAAGATTGCAGCTATGAACAGGGCAATGAAGTTGATTGATACACCATACGTAATCTTCTCTGATGCAAATACAATGCTCTCAGAGGGCTCCGTTAGAGTTATTGCAGATCTTTTCCGAAACCCTAAAACAGGATGCGTCTCGGGAGAGAAACGAATTCGAAACTCTGCCTCTGATGGTGCTGCAGGAGCAGGAGAGGGAATATACTGGAGGTATGAATCTACTTTAAAAAAATGGGACGCTGAGCTCTACTCTGCTGTTGGTGCGGCCGGTGAGCTCTTTGCAATTAGAACGGAGCTTTTCCGGGAAGTTGAACCGGATACCCTTTTGGACGACTTTATCATCTCCCTGAGGGTTGCAATGAGTGGTTATAAGATAGATTACAACCCAAATGCCTACGCTATAGAGGCCCCTTCGGAGAGTGTTAAGGAGGAGCTAAAACGTAAAATCCGAATAGCAGCCGGCGGAATCCAGTCAATAGTTCGTCTTTTACCACTGCTCAATATTTTTAAATATAAAACACTTTCGTTTCAATATATATCTCACAGGGTTTTACGATGGACTCTAGCCCCTGCTCTTCTCCCTTTCATATTTTTTTTAAATGCAGCTCTAGCTTGGAGCTCCCCAAGCTACCTGGCCCTTTTTATAGCCCAAATTATATTTTACTCGCTGGCTGCTTTAGGATGGATACTTCAAAGCAGAGAGATAAAGGTGAAGGCTCTTTTTGTCCCCTACTACTTCCTGATTATGAACTATGCTGTTTACCGCGGCCTCTTCCGGTATTTGGCAGGCAGGCAGAGTGTAAACTGGGAGCGGGCTAAGAGAGGGTGATGCTAACAGGAGTCATATCCATCATTGCATTAATGATAGAGACAGAGCTGAATCTCTTTATGTCTCTCTCCCGGATAACGCGTTCCCTAACTGTTCCTTTTGCAATCAGATACTCTCTTTTTGTCCCTTTTAGAAGAGGATTTGCGGGGGTATAGTAACTACTGCCATCCCCAAAAATTATATTGCAATATGAGCTGTCTGTAATAAGGCCCTCTTTCACTATAAGGATATCGTCACAATCTCCCCTCTTTTCTAAAAGCGAATTAATTGTATCCCTGTTTTCATATTTAAACCTGTAGTCTATATCGCCCCCATCAACCAACCTAAGTGTTTTTATATCCTTTGGGGTGTATGGTTCCAATGAGTAATCTATAATATCCTTAGAGTAGATAACCCTCAATTTACAGACTCCGCTTAAAGGCCGATTAACATTGAAATATAACAACTCTGCCAGTGGAAGCTTTTTGATTATTCCAAAGTTATAAAGCATTGTCTCTGAAGATCTCTTTAGGTGAAGATCAAGATTTTGAGCGACACCGTCTACCACTTTAATTGTCTCAATAAAATTCATAATTGTAGTTTATAACCTACTCTCAAAAGGGAAGTAGATCTTGGCCATCATTTCACTATGTTCATCTTCGC
>CAYGOE010000096.1:0-5090 GCA_964351405.1 uncultured Muribaculaceae bacterium
GATGATAAAAAACCTTAACATACAACTATGGTGGTGGCACAGTTCGGTAAGATCTGTGAGCACGGCTATGTATGGAAGGGAGTAGGTAAAGTGAATTAATTTAATTTAACTGATATACGAAGGTCCGGCGCTCACGCTCCGGGCCTTTTTTTTTATTTGCACCCGAACTCACTAAAAAACTCTAAATAATTTCTAAAAAATCAAAAGATGAAAACAACAAAAAAATTCCAGCTCGCAGAGAGCGAAATCCCGAGGCAGTGGTATAACATTTTGGCAGATATGCCAAACCAGCCTCGTCCGTTATTGAATCCGCAAACCAGAGAAGCGCTTAAGCCAGAAGAGATGGAGGGGCTTTTTGCGAAGGAGCTGGTTGCGCAGGAGTTCTCTGCCGAGCGATGGATTGATATTCCTGAGGAGGTTGTGGAGCTTTACAAGATCTACCGCCCGACCCCGCTTGTGAGGGCGTACAAGTTGGAGAAGGAGCTCGATACACCGGCGAAGATCTACTTTAAGAATGAGAGTGTCAGCCCGGTGGGGTCTCACAAACTGAACACTGCAATTGCTCAGGCCTATTACAATAGCAAGCAGGGGATTATGAGGCTTACAACCGAAACGGGGGCCGGCCAGTGGGGATCTGCAATGAGTGTCGCCTGCGGATATTTTGGGATTGAGCTTGTTGTTTTTATGGTAAAGCAGAGTTACGAGCAGAAGCCCTACAGGAAGATTGTGATCAACACATACGGGGGGAAAGTTCACGCCTCACCATCCGCTTTGACAAATTACGGGAGGAGTGTTTTGGAGAGCGATCCGCTGTGCAGGGGAAGTCTTGGGATGGCTATCTCTGAGGCGGTTGAGATGGCTGTGACCACTCCCGACACACGTTACTCTCTGGGCAGCGTTCTCAACCACGTACTTTTGCATCAGACAATTATAGGTCTTGAGGCTGAGAAGCAGATGGAGATGGCCGGCGACTACCCGACCAAGGTGATTGCCTGTTTTGGTGGGGGGTCAAACTTCTCCGGAATCTCCTTCCCGTTCCTCAGACACAAGTTTACAGAGGGGCGTGCTGTTGAGCTGATTGCTGCCGAGCCGGCCGCCTGTCCAAAACTTACTAAGGGTGTTCTTGAATACGACTTTGGCGACACTGCCGGAATGACCCCGCTTATTCCTATGTACACACTCGGCCACGACTTCCAGCCCGAACAGATACACGCGGCCGGCCTCCGTTACCACGGTGGTGGCCAGATCGTGAGCCAGTTAAAGGCAGATGGTTTTGTTAACTCTTGTGCAATTGAGCAGCAAGAGACATTTGCCGCCGGCCGGCTGTTCGCTAAAACTGAGGGGATAATCCCTGCCCCGGAATCCTGCCACGCCATTGCAGCAACCATTCGTGAAGCCATTAAAGCCAAAGAGGCCGGCCGCAGCGAAGTGCTGCTCTTCAACCTCTCCGGCCACGGCCTGCTGGATATGGCTGCCTACGAAAATGGTCTTTGATGAAAATTTGAACTGACAGTATTTTGTGAAACACTCTAATTATAATGCACTTGAAAAATCCATTTTGGCGATTTTACCAAAATGGATATTTTATATTGCAGATATACAATCATTTACACAAGATACTGTCAGTACAATTATCTCTTCAATTTCACCAGAATCATTACCGGATTATCAGTCTCTTTAATACGGCCGGCCATCTCCCGAAGTTTGTCCGAAACTTTGTGGGTTTCGGAATAGGTGATGAGTTTAAGGGCCTCAATGGAGGCGACTAAATGGTTGCCGGTACTTACATAATGTGGCCAAACGGCCGGCCCGCCATCAAAATCATCGGGAAATCCAATCTGATTTTTCTCCGGCTGATCTACAAGCATAAACTCACCGGTACTTTTTTCGAAAAGGGAACAAGAGATGTCGAGAGTTACAACGTCATCTTCCGATTTTGCACTGTGTTTCAACATTATTCTGGGTTTATGAGCACCGGCACCCAACTTGAATTGATCAAATATATATCTGGAAGACTCTAACGGGAACAAATATCTGAAGACATTTGAACTAATATCGGCACGAGCTAAAACCTCACCCGGTATATCTCTTGGATGGTATTTGCCAAAATTTATACGAAAAAGTGTGTCGATGTTAAGATTCTTATCTACCCGTAAAATGTTTTCATCCAGTCCATTGTAAATCATAATTCCATCATTTGAACGAACAGCAATCACCTCGTAAAATGTAAATCTGTACATCATTGGCAACGATTTGACAAACTCCCTCTCTTTGATAGGATACTTAATCTTTAAGGTAGTGTTTGATGCGAAATCCATTATAATTGCAGAGTACTCATTATCTACTCCTCTCTTGAGATTTGTAATAAAGAGATACTTGTTATCACCTAATGGAAGACATTTTTTTAATGAAATGCCGGGGTCATAATTTTTATCTGCCAGAATTTTAACGAAATTCCCCGATTTGTCATATAGAATAAATTTTTCAATAGACCTTACAATAATATTCTCTTCCGGATCGATGCAGAACTCTGCAAGATAGTCATACTCCTGCGGGCCTCTTCCCAACCTGTTGAATTTGAATATGAGTTTACCGGTGTTGTCAAATACAAAAATTGACTGATCATATCGGATATAAAATTTATTGTTTTCAAATACTACAGAGTTGTAAGATAATTTAGCTACAAGAGAGTTCTTGGTTGTTTCGAGCGGGATGTACTCGATAGATTCTGCAATTTCGGAGAGTTGGACCACTCTACCTTTGCCAATGGCTCCTGCGACATCTATTGTTTTGATGTCGCTCTCTACATCTGCACCGGCACCCCCATTTTTACAGGATGCTGCGAGTAGTGTAGAGATAATAATTACACTTAAAAATCTGTTCATAAAAGAGTTAATTTTGAATAATGTATAAATTTATCTAAAATACAATCAGTTTGTATCTTTTTTCTACATTTGCGACTCAAAACCTCTGTAAATGCAACAATATTTAGGCGAATTAATTGCAATCGCGGTTGCGGTCTCCTGGACTTTTACGGCGCTCTTTTTCGAGTTTGCCGGAAACAGAATCGGATCTCTGGCAGTGAATCTGCTCAGACTCTTTTTTGCCTTCTTTCTGTTGGGAGCTCTGCTCTATTTTACTACCGGCTCTTTTCTGCCGGCTGCTGCAGATGGTAAAACCTGGCTGTGGATGTCGCTCTCCGGTTTAGTTGGTTTCGTCTTTGGCGATTTGTGCCTTTTCTACTCTTACATTCTCATAACTGCCCGTTTTTCACAGCTTTTAATGACCCTTGCACCTCCTTTTGCAGCTCTTTTCGGGTGGATGATGCTTGACGAAAAGCTCTCTCCGATGGGCTTTCTTGGTATGGCAGTCACACTCACCGGAATAGCCATCTCCATACTCAAAAAAGGCGCCAAAGCGCAACCAAGCGGTTCGCAACCAAACGGCAGTGTGCAGATAAAGGATGATACGCTGGTGGGCGGGGTTAGCAGTATGTCGGTGGTGACAGATCCGGGAAGCTCAGCAAAGAGGGGGATACATCTGCATTTACCTTTGAAGGGAGTACTGCTCGGGCTGGGAGGGGCTCTGGGACAGGGGCTTGGAATTGTATTAAGCAAGATTGGGATGAATCAATACGCCGTTGCTTCCAAAGGTTCGCAGGTTGCAGATTTCATTCCATTTGCTGCCACGCAGATGCGAATTATCACCGGAGTCATTGGTTTTGCGCTCATTATCTTCCTCACCCGCAGAGCATCGGTTCTCACGAAAGGGGTTAAGGACAGAAAGGCTGTGAGTGCAGTATTTATGGGAGCCATCTTTGGCCCGTTCATAGGAGTTTCGCTTTCGCTGATGGCTGTTCAGCACACCAATACAGCAGTTGCATCAACAATAATGGCCACCACCCCAATTATCATACTTATTCCCTATGTGCTCCTCTACAAGAAGAAGATAAGCTTCATCGAAGTTCTGGGAGCAATCCTCAGCGTTGTGGGTGTTTCACTGTTTTTCTTGTAGTAATCTTGCCAAGGTTTCAAGATTCGCATACATTCTATATTTTGGCAGCATTTTGATTTTGCTGCCAATTTATAGTTTTTATTATTATATTTGTACTCTAATCTTTATACTATCGCAACAGATAAATTAAATATTGAACAACTTAAAGATTTTTTCAAAGACAAAGAAACCTTTGAAACATCTGATATTGTTAATTTTTACTTACAAAGTGAACCGGAAGTAAAAACAACTACAATAAATTGGAGAGTATATAATTTGGTTCAATCTGGCGTTTTGAATAGAATTGGAAGAGGTAGATTTGCATTTGGTAAAAACAGGGTTTATGAACCGGAAATATCTTCAAAAATAAAATCAGTCTACTCAAAGCTAATTAAAGAATTTCCATATTTGAGAATATGCATTTGGAGTACATCTTCTTTAAATGAGTTTATGATTCATCAGCCGGGAAGATTCTACATACTTATTGAGGTGGATAAAGAAGCTACACAATCGGTATTCTTTTATTTAAAAGAGCATAAATTTTCTGTGTTTATTGAACCTACAAAGGATTTAATTGAAAAATACTTACCTGATGAAAAAGAGACCTTAATTGTAAAATCTCTCGTTTCAGAAGCTCCATTACAAACAATAAGCAGAGTCAACTCGCCAACAATTGAAAAAATGTTGGTTGATATTTTTTGTGATGATGTAATATTTGCTGCTCAACAAGGGTCTGAAATGAGAACTATTTTTCAGGAAGCATTAAAAAAATTCACTGTAAATGAGAGTCGTATGATGCGATATTCCGATAGACGAAGGAAAAAAGAAAGCTTCCGGGAATATTTAAATACAATTTCAAATTTACGGCAGCAAAGTTGATATGCTGCCAATTTATAGAATATGATAGATAAAGATAAAATCACTTTAGACTGGATAACTAAAGTTTCTAAAGAAAACCGAAATGCCGATAAAATATTGGTTGAAAAAGTTATTCGTGCCTTTTCTCTATTAGAAGGCCTAGTGAAACAAAAATTCTCTTTTGTTTTCAAGGGAGGAACAGCATTAATGTTGCATTTGAATTCATCAAAAAGGTTATC
>CAYGOE010000097.1:0-5077 GCA_964351405.1 uncultured Muribaculaceae bacterium
AAGGATGTCGAGATTGAACCTCTGGTAGATAAAGCCCTCTTTTCGGGAACACTTGTCGATTTCTACAACAAAGTTGAAGAGTGGGAGCCAAAGTTCCTGCAGAGGTACAATGAGACTGCCAACAAGGGGGAGAGGCTAAGATATGTTGCATCCATTGAACAGGGCCAATACAAAGTGGGTTTGAGGTCGTTACCTACCAACCACCCTCTCTACAACATCTCCGGGACAAACAACTCCGTGATGATAACAACCTCGAACTATCCGGCAGGGGTTGTGATTTCGGGAGCAGGAGCAGGTGCGCGGGTAACAGCGGGGGGAGTCCTGAACGACATACTTAAAGTGGGTATTTAAAACTGATTTTAAAATTATTTTAAAGAAGAGCTATGAAGATTGCAGTAGTGGGTGCAACCGGGCTGGTTGGCACCAAGATGACAGAGGTTTTGCAGGAGCGAAACTTTCCGGTAACAGAGTTTATTCCTGTAGCATCATCCAAATCGGCAGGTAAAAAAATTAAATTCGCAGGTAAAGAGTGGATGGTAAGGACGCTAGAAGAGGCTATAGCGATGAGGCCTCATATTGCCCTCTTCTCTGCCGGCTCTGACATCTCCGGGGAGTGGGCCCCCAAATTTGCAGCTGTGGGGTGCAGGGTGGTAGACAACTCATCCCGCTGGAGAATGGACCCCACAATCAAACTTATTGTTCCTGAGATTAACGGAGATTCCCTCACAAAAGAGGATATTATTATCGCAAACCCCAACTGCTCTACAATTCAGATGGTTGTAGCCTTAAACCTGCTTCACAAAAGATACAAATTAAAGAGGATTGTTGTCTCTACATACCAATCGGTTACAGGAAGCGGAATAAAAGGGGTTAACCAGCTACGGGAAGAGCGTGGGGAGAGAGTGAGCGGGAGTGGAGATAATGCTTATGCCCACCCGATAGATAAGAATCTGATTCCCCAGATAGACCTCTTTACCGAAAACGGCTACACAAAAGAGGAGATGAAGATGGTGAACGAAACCCGAAAGATTTTCGCAGACAACACCATCGCAATAAGCGCCACCACGGTAAGGGTCCCGGTGGAGGGCGGGCACTCGGAGAGTGTAAATGTAGAGTTTCACGAAGAGTTTCTCTTAGAGGATATTTTTGCTATATTGCGCAAAACTCCCGGAGCAATATTTATGGACAACTCAAACAACCCACCCTACCCTATGCCTATTTATGCATATGGTAAAGATGAAGTTTTTGTGGGGCGTGTGAGAGAAGATCTCTCTTGCAAAAAAGCCGTAAATATGTGGGTCGTTGCAGATAACTTAAGAAAAGGGGCTGCAACAAATGCCGTTCAAATAGCAGAACTGCTCTCGTGAAAAGATAAAATTTATAACTTTGCAGCAAATTCCTAAAAGATGAGTACATACACAGAGAAAGAGATCAGAACCCTTGAGTGGAACGAACATATCCGTAAAAGGCCGGGTATGTATATCGGTAAACTTGGCGACGGATCTTCCCCGGACGATGGTGTATATGTACTGCTTAAAGAGGTGATGGATAACTCTGTTGACGAGTATGCAATGGGGTACGGAAAGAGCATTGTAATCACTATTGAGAATAGGGTTGTAACAATCCGTGACTATGGAAGGGGTATTCCTCTGGGCTCTCTTGTAGATGTTGCAAGCCGTATGAATACCGGAGCAAAATACGACAGCAAGGCTTTCAAAAAATCTGTAGGGCTAAACGGAGTTGGTATAAAGGCGGTAAACGCCCTTTCGGTTGCGTTCTATATCCAATCTTTCCGCGAAGGCGAGAGTCAATATGCAAGATTCTCCAGAGGGGAGCTCATTGAGGAGATGAGAGTACCTGCAAACGAGAAGAACGGAACCATTGTCACATTTACTCCGGACGAAGAGCTCTTTGGAGATTTCGTCTTCAATATGGAGTTTATAGAGAGTATGCTTCGCAACTACTCCTATCTCAATACCGGGCTGCTCATAAAACTAAACGGAAAGGAGTTTGTCTCTAAAAACGGACTTCTGGATCTGCTAAACGAATCACTCACAAAAGAGCCGTTCTACCCCCCTATTCACCTAAAAGGGGAGGATATCGAGATCGCTCTTACCCACGGAAACGATTACGGAGAGGGCATCTCCTCATTTGTAAACGGACAGTTCACAACTCAGGGGGGTACTCACCTGGCAGCCTTTAGAGAGGCGATGGCCAAAACAATAAAGGATTTTTACAAAAGAGATTTTGACCCGAGCGATGTGCGTCAGGGTATGATTGCAGCGGTGAGCATAAAGGTCCAGGAGCCCATATTCGAATCTCAGACCAAAACCAAGTTGGGTTCAAAAGAGATAGCTCCGGGGGGAATCAGTATCAGAAATTTTATAGGCGACTTTATAAAAGAGCAGCTCAATAACTATCTGCACCGCCACCCCGATGCTGCCGATGCGATGCTTAAAAAAATTCTTGATTCCGAAAAAGAGCGTAAAGCCATATCCGGGATTCAGAAACTGGCAAGAGAGAGAGCAAAGAAAGCAAATCTTCACAACAAAAAGCTGCGTGACTGCCGTGTCCACTACAACGAGAAGCACGAGAGATCAATGGAGAGCACCCTCTTTATAACAGAGGGGGACTCTGCAAGCGGCTCAATAACAAAGAGCCGTGATGTGGTTTCGCAGGCAGTATTTTCGCTTAAGGGTAAGCCTCTCAACACCTATGGACTCACCAAAAAGATCATCTACGAGAACGAGGAGTTCAACCTGCTTCAGGCAGCCCTCAATATAGAGGAAGATCTTGAAAACCTCCGTTACAATCAGATTGTGGTGGCAACAGATGCCGATGTAGACGGTATGCATATTCGACTACTGCTGCTAACCTTCTTTTTGCAGTACTTCCCGGACCTTATCCGGCAGGGGCATCTGCACATTCTCCAGACACCTCTATTCCGGGTGAGAAGCAAGAAGGAGACCATATACTGCTACTCAAGTGAAGAGAGAGACAAAGCAATTCGAAAGCTTGGCAACAACCCCGAGATAACCCGCTTCAAAGGGCTTGGAGAGATCTCTCCCGACGAGTTTAAATACTTTATCGGCGAGAATATCCGCCTTGAGAAGGTGCGACTGGGCAACGACGATAACATCCCCGAACTGCTGGAGTTCTATATGGGAAAGAACACCCCCGACAGACAGAACTTCATTCGCGCCAACCTAAGGCCGGAGGTTGTGATGGAGGATGCTGTTTAAGCTTTTATTCCGCTGATATACAGGACCTTCAAAACATTAAAAACCCTGCAGATGACATTGATTTATAACAGCTTTTTTCCGAAAAATGTAAACCGCCACAAAGGTGTTTAAAGCCCCAGAAATTACTGGCCTTAAACACACTTTGTTCAACCCATAAACCGTTGTGCGTCAGCTTAAAAACCGAACCAATAGTAATAACCCTAATTATGTTTCTATATTTAGAAACTTTGTATATCTTTGTAACTTTAAACATTGATAGTATTTAATGAAATATTTTGAGACAAGATTTTTAGAAGAAGCCGACAAGTTCATTGCTGGACTTGACTCAAAAACTGTCAAGAAAATTTTTTATAACATTGACTTAGCTGAACAAACAAATGACGCGAAACTTTTAAAGAAACTACAGAATGATATTTGGGAGTTTCGGACAAAATACGCAGGACTTCAAATCAGACTTCTCGCATTTTGGGACAAGACAGATTGTAAAAAAGCTTTGGTGTTTGCAACCCACGGCTTCATAAAAAAGGTTGACAAAGTTCCAAGAAATGAAATTGAACGAGCAATAAGAATTAGAAATGAATACCTAGACAATAAATAAAAAATTAGAATATGGCAACTAAAGAAATCAAAAGTTATTCGCTTGCCCAAATGAAGGACAAGTATATCGGCAAAGTTGGAACAGCTTACCGAGACGAATACGAATACGAACTTCGAATGGACGTTTTAGGAAAAATGATAAAGTCTGCAAGACAAGAACGACACTTGACACAAGAGGAACTTGGAAAACTTGTTGGCGTACAGAAAGCTCAAATTTCAAAACTTGAAAGCAGTGCCAATAGTGCGACAATTGACACCATTTTGAAAGTGTTTAAGGCATTAAAAGCAGAGATAAATTTTAACGTAAAACTTGAAGACAACTTTGTTAAACTCGCTTGACAAAAAAGAGAGCCTAACGCACAACAGCACCTATACGCAAATGGGGGTTCAGTGCTAAAAATCCCCACCTGCGTATAGCTGCAAAACGTCTGCTGGCAGCTTAAAACAAAAAAAAATAAAAAAAAATTATGAAGAAACTAATCGAGAGACAGAACATTTCAGAAAACTTAAAAGCATCTAACGCTTATCAACAACTTGTTAAACTTTTAAATGCCTTAGAAGTGAAAGAATTGCCAACTGAGACAGTTGATTTAATTAATCACGAAATCGAACAATTAAATACGAACAATTAAATTCTATTTCAGATATTGATAAAAATTTTATTAATGCGACAAAAGGAGTAGAAAATAGAATTACAAAATTGATAGAGAAAAGACATAAAATCGTACCAAAAAATTATTACAGAAAATTATGGATGGTCTTAGGTATGTCAGCATTTGGAATACCTATAGGTGTTGCATTTGGGTTAAGTATTGGAAATTTCGGAATGTTGGCGATTGGTATAGGGATAGGTATGGCAATCGGAGTTGGAGTTGGTTCAAGTATGGACAAAACGGCTTTTAATGAAGGGAGACAATTAGATTTTGAAGTTAAATAGTAACCCAATTCATACTTATTATAGTAAGCCGACCCGCTAATATCGGTTTGGCAATATGGCGGCTGAAGTGCTTCTTTTCAGCATTTTTGCAAGGTTCAACAGCAGTAAATCTATTGAACTTTTGTGCTAAAAATCCGCCTCATCGCCAAGCCGAAAAAACGCTATGTGACATTTCAAAAGACCGTTGATATAAATCTTTTCACACTAAATTGAGAATTATTGAAAATAATTCGAAAAATGTTTGCTTGCTAAGTTATGTATTTCTAACTTTGTGTTAGATTTATTTAACTTATATTTTGTC
>CAYGOE010000098.1:0-5009 GCA_964351405.1 uncultured Muribaculaceae bacterium
CATTAGTATATTTAATTTATCCTTTTTTTTATTTATTTAGAAACCAGCCTTTTGAAAAATACGGTTAATTTCTATAATCAGTAATTGACTTGGAAATATCAATGTCATATTATTCATATACAATATTTGGCTTCTCCTACACATATATATAACAAACATTATTATAAGAATACGATGACAAATAATGCAATAAGATACTTAGCAATAATAATTTGTATTACAAATTGATTGTGTATCACAACAAGTCATAATCTTTGTGAATTTGGTATTTATACTATCGTTACAGTAACCATTGCACGAAACAGTTTCGCCACCAATAATTTTGTTCATTCACCATCAAATTGCCTTCTGTCTGAATCGTTAAAACTGTATTCAGACCTATGTTGCAAGTAACCTATTGATAGGAGAGATACCCAAAAACGATTGACAATATTAAAAGTATGACTGATACAATATTAAGGATTTTTTTGTTTTTTATTAATAGCGGAGAGAATATTATTAATGCAACGCTTATGCAAAAAAACGAATAATAAGGATCTTTTGAAAAAATGAAGATTGAATATAGCAACATAATCCCTCCCCAAAAAATTGTAATATGTTTATTCATTATATCTGAATTTTAGGTATAAAAATGGATACATTATTTTTCATTTTTTTTGATTAAAAACATATACTAATTCTACAATTAAATAATTACTGTTTTCAGTGAACTGAGACAAAACTGCCACTGAGTAACCGATTTTTTCTCTTAGGAATGTTATCATTTTATAACTTTTAGGGATTATATTCACTTTAAGTTATAACTTTTAGGGACTATATTCACTTTAGGTCATATTTTTATTCATCTGAATTTCCAGCCGGGCAAGGTTTCCCACCACTATTTAAACAATTTTCTCACCAGTTCCGGGATATCCTGGACGGTGATTACCTCAATTGAGTGGGATTTGAGGGCTTTGGCAGATGCCGCGGTTGATGGCTTGCCGAATGTGGAGATGTAGATCTTTTCGAAGCCGAGTTTTTGGGCTTCGGCGATGCGGCGTTCGACCTGGGCGACGGGGCGGATTTCACCGCTAAGGCCCACTTCTGCGGCGAAGCAGATGCGCTGGGAGATTGCAACGTCAAAGTTGGAGGAGAGGATGGCGCATACGACGGCCATATCGCAAGCCGGGTCGGAGACCTTGAGCCCGCCGGCCATATTGAGGAAGACATCTTTGGCAGAGAGGTGAAATCCGGCCCGCTTCTCAAGAACTGCGAGCAGCATATTCATTCGCCTTACATCAAAACCGGTGGCCGACCTTTGGGGGGTGCCGTAGGCGGCTGTGCTCACCAGTGCCTGAGTCTCAATGAGGAATGGGCGCGAGCCGTCCAGCATTGCTGCCACGGCAATTCCGGAGAGATTCTCTTTGTGCATCGGGATGAGCATCTCAGATGGGTTGCTCACCTCGCGCAGCCCGGTGTTGATCATCTCGAAGATGGCCAGCTCGGCTGTGGAACCAAACCTGTTTTTGATGCTGCGTAAAATTCTGTAGGAGTGTCTGGTATCCCCTTCGAACTGGAGAACTACATCTACAATGTGCTCCAGAATCTTTGGCCCGGCAATCATACCATCTTTGGTGATGTGGCCAATCACTAGTATTGGGGTGTTGGTCTCTTTGGCAAATTTGAGCAGGGCGGCGGCCGATTCGCGAACCTGGGTCACAGAGCCGGGTGAGCTCTCGACAACCTGTGAGTAGATGGTCTGGATTGAGTCTATAATTATGAGCTGTGGCCGGGCTTCGTTTGCCCTCTCAAGGATGTTCTCCAGCAGGGTTTCGCAAAGAATGTAGCAGTTGTCGTGTATGCCGCCCAGCCTTTGAGCACGCAGCTTGATCTGCCTGGCACTCTCCTCTCCCGAAACATAGAGCGTAACTAAATCACGACAATGAAGCGGAATCTGCAAAGCCAATGTAGATTTACCAATGCCCGGCTCGCCCCCGATTAACACCATAGAACCGGGAACCAGCCCGCCTCCAAGAATCCTGTCCAACTCGTCGTTGCCCAGAGAAATCCTATGCTCATCGGAATAGCTTATCTCAGACAACAACTGCGGCTTCTGACTCCTCTCAGAGAGGAAGCTCATACCTCTTGCTCCACCACCTCCGGTATCTTTGGAGATAATCTCCTCCTGCAGTGTATTCCACTCCCCGCAAGCAGGACATCTGCCCAGCCATTTGGCGCTCTCATTGCCGCAAGATGTACAGAACCAGCCCTTTTTAACCTTTGCCATAATTGTCGTTTATTGATTAACAAATATAGCAATTTTGATTTCCATTTTCTATTATCTTTGTGACCGTTGTCATTTTTAAAAATATTGAGGATTATGAAAAAACTCTATGCAACCCTTCTGCTGCTGGCTCTTCTATCTGCAGCAACTCTCTCTGCCCAGGACAATGATGTCATTGTCAAAAAAACTGTAGATTATGCCAAAGAGGTTCAAAAGCTGTGGCAGATTCCCGGAATGGCCATCTCCATTGTTAAGGATGGCAAGATGATTTGGTCCGGCGGATTGGGCGTGAAAGAGATGTGTGCAAGCTGTGGCGACAGTAGTGGAAAAACCTGTGGCGAAAATAGCGGGAAAAGTAGTGGAAAAAGCTGCGGCGAAAATAGCAGGAAAAGTAGTGGAAATACCTGTGGCGACAATAGCGGGAAAAGTTGCGGCAAAAATTGTGGCGAAAATTGTGGCGAAAAGAGTACTAAGCAGGTAGACGCAAATACTCTGTTCCAGATTGGGTCTGTTTCAAAATCCTTTACTGCGGCGGTGATGGCCTCGCTTGTAGATGAGGGGAAGGTTAAGTGGGAAGATACAGTAAAAAATATTCTGCCCGATTTCAAAATGTACGACAAGTGGGTGGAGAGTAACCTCCAGGTTAAGGATATTATGACGCACCACTCGGGGCTTCAGGGCCAGCTTGGAACCTATATTCCGAATATGGGTTACGGGAGGGAGGATATCTGGAATATGCTGCCGCTGCTTAAGCCAAAGTACAGCATGAGAGGCTCATACGAGTATAACAACATCACGTTTATAATTGCTTCAAAGATAATTGAGAAGCTTACAGGCAAAAGCTGGGAAGATAATGTTAGAGAGCGTATCTTCAACCCTCTCGGGATGACCTCGAGCAGGGTTGTGGGAGAGGAGTTCAAGGCTGCCCAAAATGTGTCTACGCCTCACGAGTTTGGCTACAAAAAGGGTAGGGCGCTCTCAGATACCACCTGGATAGATTCGGTGGCTGTAAATCCGCTTTATGGCGATGAGCAGGCGCTTCACTGGCTTACCGTTGTTGGGCCGGCGGGCTCTATCAGCTCCACCGCAAACGATATGGCAAAGTACACCCTCTTCCACCTTAATAAGGGGCTTGCAGATGGTAAAAAGGTTATATCAAAGGAGCAGGCGAACTATCTGCGTAAAGGGCATACAATCACCTCGCAGGACTCCTCGAGGATAACTCTCTATGGTCACTGCTGGTTTATTGAGCAGAACAGCCGTTACAGGGTTATTTTCCATACGGGAACCACCTGGGGCTTCACCACACTTTGCGCATACTTCCCGGAGATGGATCTTGGGATAACTATTCTTGTTAACTCCGAGGCTCCGGCATTCCCGCGTTATGCAATAATGAGAAGGCTGATAGATCTTTACAAAGGGTTCCCGGATAAGGATTACAATAAACTGTTTTACGAGGAGTGGCTTGCATCTGCCCGCAAAGGGGTTAGAGCAGCCGACAAAAAAGAGGCAGAGGTTGTAAAAGAGGCTTCGCCCGATATCAAACTGCTCACCGGCACTTACGACAAAGGGGCTCTCTTCGGGAAGGCCGTTGTTACACTTGAGAAGAGCTCCGGGAGCGATGCGGGCAACGCCGCCAAAGCGCAGCAAGCGCCAAACTCTGCAGTAGATCTCAAATCCCCGGTGGCGCATCAGGGGTCAAAATCTGCAGTAGATCTCAACTCTCCGGTGGCGCAGCAGGGGTCAAAATCTGGAGTAGATCTCAACTCGGCAGAAAATCTCTACATAACAGTTGGACCTATGGGTTGGAAGAGCAAGCTCACTCACAAGAACGGCAATGAGTTCACCTTCCGGATGGATGGGAATGAGTTCAAGGTGAAGTTTGTGAAGGATAGCAAGAGCGGGAAGTTCAACGGGCTGGATATAAATTTTGGCTACACCGAAAATTTTGGCGTGTGGAACAAATTGAACTAACAGTGTTTTGTGAAACAATCTAATTATGAGATACTTAAAAAACCTATTTTTGGGATTTAGTAAAACCGGAAATTTTATATACCTGTTATACTGCCAGTTACACAAAACACTGTTAGTACAAAATTCAAATCAATTACAAACCGTCCCCGATAAGGACATAAAAACTAAATGACAAAATGACTAAAAAAAGCCGTTTTGCCCGAGTGTTAGACACTATTGAGGTTGTTGGAAATCGACTGCCGCATCCGGCAACCCTCTTTTTAATGATGGCAGCTCTTGTGGCTCTGCTATCCTGGTGGGCATCTGCAGCCGGTCTGCAGGCAACACATCCTGCCACAGGTGAGATTGTGAGTGTGAAGAATCTGCTTAATGCAGATGGAATACGTTGGATCTATACCAATGTGGAGCACAATTTCGTGAAGTTTCCCCCGCTGGGTCTGGTTTTGGTGATAATGATAGGTATTGGAGTTGCCGAGGGTTCGGGGCTCTTTACCGTTCTGGTTCGCCAGCTTGTGCTTGGTGCTCCTAAGAAGTTAATTACTGCAGCGATTATTATTGCAGGTATCTTCTCTCACCTGGCATCCGAGGTTGGGTATGTGATTCTAATCCCATTGGGAGCTATGATTTTCCACGCTTTGGGACGTCACCCGATGGCAGGTTTTGCTGCTGCCTTTGCGGGTGTAAGTGCCGGTTTCGGCTCCAACTTCCTCATCGGTTCTGTAGATCCTATTTTGGCGGGGCTTTCAACATCTGCAGCGCAGATAATTGACCC
>CAYGOE010000099.1:0-4896 GCA_964351405.1 uncultured Muribaculaceae bacterium
TTAAAGCCCACTTTTATGGAAAGATCATCATTTAAAGAGTATCTTGCAGAAATTCGGAATTCAGGTCCGTGGAATGGTTTCACTACACCCCCCCTACCCACATTAACAGTGTCGGTGATGCTCTCTTCTGTTCTGTTTTCATCAGAATATTTGTAGTAGCTGAGAGGTCCAATCTGAGAGTAAAGAGAGTACCTCACCCCTAAGTCAACAGAAAATTTATCTGCAATACTCCAGTTGTCGCTTGCATAGAGTGCGAGCTCCAATGCATTTTCGTTATTAAGTCTCTTAGGTATGAGCAATGACTCTGCTCCAACAGGGTTAAGAGCTCCAGGAGATAGATTATAAAACAGAGTGTTAATCCCATAATTAAATGAATGTTTTTCATTTAGAAGCCAGTTGAAATTGGTCTTTAAAAACATCTGCCTAATGCTGAACTTCATATCGTAGGCATTTATCGGATTTCCCTTCTCCTCCGTTTTATAGTTGTACTGGTCATACCCTGTACTTACTACGAGATTATGTTTGTCGCTTATTATATTCCTCCACTTAAGAGAGAAATTCATATTCTGATATCTGTAACTGGTATCTGCGCTGAACTTGAATCCATCTCCCGAATAGTATCCATATAGATAAAGAGTATTTTTATTGTCTATCTTGTGGCTGACCCCTGCTGTAAAGTCGTGGAATGATGCAGTTCCCTCTCTATATCCGCTTTCGGGAGGCAGTAGACCAAGAATCCAGTTTGAGTAGGTTGTCCTCAGACCTGCAATAAAGTTCGTCTTATCCTTTTTGATTGGACCCTCCAGATGAAATTTACTTGTTAGCAGGCCTAACCCTGCAGATCCTGTAATTTTATTACTGTTTCCGTTCCTGCTGTTAATCTCGAGAACAGAAGAGATTCTTCCGCCGTATTTTGCAGGAATTGTACTTTTGTAAAGTTCTATGTCATTTACAACGTCCGGATTAAAAGCAGAGAACATACCAAAGAGGTGGTTCGGATTGTAAATGGTCCCCTCGTTAAAGAGAATTAAATTCTGATCGGTAGCTCCTCCTCTTACGTTGAACCCTCCGGCCGACTCGCCGACAGACTTAACCCCCGGGAGTGTAAGCACTATCTTCATAACATCTGCCTCCCCAAAAGCTGCAGGAACATGTTTAATCCTGTCTATCCTTACCCTCTCAAGACCCATCTGAGTACTTCTCATTTTTTGAGTACTCTCGGCAGTAAGAACGATACCCTTAAGTGGATAGACCTTATCCTTCATCACGATATCCATCTCTCCGTCACTAAAAACCTCCAGCATCAAACGACTATCCTCTAATCCATATCCCTTCATTACAAGATCTATACTTCCTTTAGGGACCAATATCCTATAGAAGCCGAAGGCATCTGTTGTAACAACAGTGTGTGGCTTCTCTACCATTACTGACACCCCTGCCAGTGGCTCTCCGGAATCCAAACTTTTAACATACCCCCTTAAAAGAGAGCGACCCTCTCCGGTAAATAGATTGGGATTTCCGATTTTATAAATTTTGTTCTCAGATTTTGCAGTGTTCTCTGCATAGGTTATCGCTCTTATGTGCTCCGGAATAGTATCGTTTTGATCCGAAGAGGAGAAGTAGTTTCGGGGTAGTTCAGTCAAAATACCCACTCCTTTTAAAACAAAAAGTGAGTTACCTATTCTGGAGATTGAGTAGCCTTTCCCCTCAAATAAAACAGAAATCTCTCTTACCAGATCTTCGGTTTTACAATTAACAGAGAACTTAAGAGTGTCATCAGGGGCATCCATTCTATAAAAGAAACCTAATCCTGCATATTTCTCGACCTCTTTTCTAAGAGAGTCAATTCCTACTTTCTCAAGGACAACTAAATGAGACTCCTGAGCTAGCAATTGTACATTATTTAAAAGTACCAAAGCTATTATCGATAGTATAATCTTTTTCATTATTTCCTCGAGATCGCTGATGTTTCTATAAAACTGATTATTTCTGTGAATGAGTTCTCTTTGTCTTTGTTCACATCCAGACTCTTTTCACGGATTAGCGGTTTAAGGTCTCTTCTTCTTATACTGTATATAGAAAGAATGTCTCTTAATCTCTTTATATTATGTGTCTCCTTATCTTTTATAAGATAGTAGCTGTATAACGGCATAAACATTCTCTCCAGTTTGCTGTTAGTTGCTGCATTTGCAAAGTGATTTATTCTCTCGGCGTACACTTTTTTTGTTTTTTTATACAGCCTTGCAGATTCATTCCCATACAGAAGCTCATAGTAACCCGGAGAAAGTGTATCCGCTTCACTCTTTCTACTCTCTCTGAAGTGGTAAAATTTTCTGTGCGCAATTGAGAAATAGTCAACAAAATTTTTATTCAGAACAACGTACCTTCCTGTCTCTTTTATGAAAAGATAGAGTTCGTCAAGATGGCTGTTCAGGTTAAGCATAACATCGGTATAGAGTTTGTCATTAAATAATACCTCTCCTGGAAGAAACTCTACTCCATATGCAAAAAAGGTTCCTGTGTGTAAAAATCTGTATGCCAGAGGTGCAGATCCTCTGTAAAGATTTGAAAATCCGTCTGCACTATCTGCAAATGCCTTGTATTCAATGCTTTTTTGTGCTGAAGCGGCTAATGTAAATAGAGCAAACAACGGAATAAGAAGAGCTCTTTTTCTCATATATAAGGTTTTATATTTGTAAATTACGGATTTATAAGTATCTGTGATGTAGAAATTAAAAAAGCGGCGTAAATATAGCAAAGTTTATTGTTAGTTATCTTACTCTTGATTTTATCTCCCATTTATAACTATTTTTACACTATGTAAAGTGAATTAATCGACAATTAAATGCTGGTTTTTCACATTCATATTAGACTAAATATTTAATAAAAGGTTTGCTCACAGAATAAGTTATATTATGGATTCTGAGAACATAATTAAAGGGAATACATTTAAGAGTTCTAAGACGAATACAACGGGCAGTGTTGAGATGAGCACAAAGGGGAGTACTGATGGGAATATCAAGGTAATAGTTGAAGAGAACTTCAATGAAAATGTTGAACATAACCCTGAATTTAAATCCGGGATTGATTCCTGTGGATTGATTAAGATAGAGGGGGTCCTTACTCTTCTTAAAGATTTGAAAATTATTTATCAGATCTGGTTTCATCCACCCCTGCCGACGATAGAAGTGGCAATGGAATATTGGAAAGACCTTCCAGGTACTCATTGTAAAAATCTCTTCTTTCGTAACCATAAAGGGAATCGTCACTATCTTGTTATTTATGAATGTTCCCATATTCTGGACATCCATAGTTTGGAGAGGAGTCTTAAAGAGGGCAAATTATCTTTTGCATCCGATTCCAGAATGGAAAAGTACCTCGGAGTTACTCCTGGCTCTGTCTCTCCTTTTGGCCTGATTAACGATCGAGAGAGACATACAAGGCTTTTAATAGATGAGACTTTAAGAGAGGCCGGGCAGATAAGCTTTCATCCGAATGACAACAGGGCAACTATTGTTATTAAAGGTGAAGATCTCTTTCGATTCGTCAACTACTGCGGGAATGAGTACCAATTTCTAAGCTTTGCTAAAGTTTCCTACATAGCTTTTTGAACTATTGGAATTTTTGTATTATGCACAGATTGTGGCATATAGTTCTCGTCAACTACATCATAAAATTCAAATTCTTCGGGGATATACCATTAAAAACTAATAATTACAATAATTTCCAAGGATGTGGTCTGCTCAGAAATATTACAGAGATAATACAGAATATTACCGAAATTATAAAAAATGCTTTAGAGGTTTTAAACCTGAGTTAACAAAATATGATTTTTTATAAATTTAACATAAATCTCTTGACTCGTACCTAAGGGAAGGGAGTATATTTGCTCCCGTAAACATTGCGCAAGTTTATGACCAGAACAAAAATTAAGTTAAAAATCGGCGAATTTTCAAAGCTAAATATGGTGACTGTTAAAACACTTCGCCACTATGAAGAGATTGGTCTGATTGCCCCGGACGAGATAGACAAGTGGACCGGCTACAGGTACTACACAGTTGATCAACTAAGCAAAATGAATCTTATTATTTATCTGAAAGGGATTGGGTTTTCTCTGGAGGAGATAAAGGAGATTTTTGAAGATGGCAGGGAGATGCCATCGGTTGATGAGATTAAGCAGAAACTGAAAGAGTGCAGCGACCAACTTATGATTCTCAAAAGAAGGGCAGACGAACTCTCAAAGCTTGAAGATAAGCTACAAAAAAGAGAGATTATGGAGCAAATTTTTATCAAATCATTACCTGCCGTAATAGCAGCCAGCCACAGAAGAGTCATTGGTGGCTACCAAGAATTGTTTAACCTGTGTCCCAATATTATTGGTCCTCAGATGGCCAGGCTTGGATGCGAATGTGCGAGCCCTGAATACTGTTTTACAGTAGATCATAACGAAGAGTACTGCAGTACCAACATTGACATTGAATATTTTGAAGCTGTTGCCCAACGGAAAGAGGACTCCCAAATGATAACATTCAAAGATATTCCTGCGGTCAAAACAGCAGTGTGCATTAATCACTTTGGCGTTTATGAAGCTCTCCCTGAATCATTCGCCATACTTTATCAGCATATCGAAAAAAACGGATTCACTATTACTGAAAAACCTCGTTTTTGCTACATCGACGGTATCTGGAATAAGGAGAATGAGAGTGAGTGGCTTACCGAAATTCAAGTCCCAGTTGAAAACTGTAAAAACCACATTTAAGTAGTAATTATTCCGGGACCTGTTAAGTAAACCTGCCTGGGCTATATTATTACTGTTTTATCAATTTTATGCTATCAATAAATGATCGCATAAAAAAAGCCCGATGATCTCTCATCGGGCTCTGTAATAATGGCGGC
>CAYGOE010000100.1:0-4562 GCA_964351405.1 uncultured Muribaculaceae bacterium
AAGGTAATAGGGTTCAGGTGATTCTGGAGTGCACCGAGCAAAGAGAGAGTGGTGTTCCCGGAATTTCCAGGTATATAACCACTAAAAACAAAAAGAATACAACCCAGCGCCTGGAGCGTAAAAAATACAATCCGTATATGAAGAAGGTTACTCTTCATCGCGAGATTAAATAGGAACATTTAAAAAGTTAATATAATGGCAAAGAAAGTAGTTGCTACATTCGGCGGAGTTAAAGGATCTGGAAAAACCAGCGTTAAGTGCATTCGTATGGTAAAGTCCGACCGCAGCGGTTCTTACGCATTTAAAGAGGAGATGGTTCCTGTTAATGATGCAAAGGATTTCTTTAGTAAGAAATAGAGAACCATAATAATAGATAGAGTTTTTTTAAAGCAACCTTGTCACATATCTTGGCAGGGTTGTTTTTAATTTATATCTTTGAAGGTTAAAAAAATCACTATGGCATTTTTCGGATTGTTCGGGTCAAAATCAACCGATGAAAAGAGGGCACTGGAGCAGGGTCTTGAAAAGACTAAAAGCGGTATCTTTGAAAAACTTACCAGAGCTGTTGCGGGCAAATCTAAGGTTGACGACACCACACTTGACAGTATTGAGGAGGCACTGATTGCTTCTGATATAGGGGTAGAGACAACCCTAAGGATAATTGAGCGTCTTGAGGCAAGAGTTGCAAGAGATAAATTTATGAACTCAGGAGAGCTTACACTTATTCTAAGGCAGGAGATAGAGCAACTCCTTAATATAGATCAGAATTTTAAAGAGGAGGATCCCTTTGACTTCTCTAAGAAACCATATGTAATAATGGTGGTGGGGGTAAACGGTGTGGGGAAGACAACAACCATAGGTAAGCTTGCAGCAAGATTAAAGGCATCTGGCAAGAGTGTAATAATGGGTGCTGCAGATACTTTCAGGGCAGCAGCAACTGAACAGCTGACTATTTGGAGTGAGAGGGCAGGAGTGCCTGTAGTAAAGCAGAAGATGGGTGCAGATCCGGCCTCAGTAGCTTATGACACTCTATCATCTGCGATATCTCAGGGCGTAGATGTTGTTCTGATTGATACTGCAGGAAGATTGCACAATAAGGTCAATCTCATGAATGAGTTAACCAAGATTAGAAATGTAATGAGAAAGATTATTCCCGACGCACCTCATGAAGTTCTCCTTGTGCTTGACGGATCTACAGGTCAGAATGCATATCTGCAGGCAAAAGAGTTTACAAAAGCTACAGATGTAACAGCTCTGGCTGTTACAAAACTGGATGGTACAGCCAAAGGGGGAGTTGTAATAGGAATCTCAGATCAGTTCGGAATCCCTGTAAAGTTTATTGGGGTAGGTGAGAAGATTGAGGATCTTCAGATTTTTAATAAGAAGGAGTTTGTAGAGTCTCTGTTCTAAATTAAAATCAATTGAGTTTAGATATTTAACGGGCACTAAGTATTAAGTAAAAAATTTTTTGGGTATGAAAATTTCATATAATTGGTTAAAGAGGTATTTAAGCATAGATTTGGAACCAACAGAGGTAGAGAAGATTCTGACATCAATTGGGCTGGAGGTTGAGGCGATGGAGGTGGTTGAAGATATTCCGGGTGGTCTTGCAGGAGTATTTGTTGGAGAGGTTATTGAATGCATAAAACATCCGGATGCCGATAAACTAAGTGTCACAAAAGTTAATACCGGCACAGACAAGTTGCTGAGTATCGTTTGTGGTGCTCCAAATGTTGCAAAAGGGCAGAAGGTTTTGGTAGCAACAGTCGGTACTACTTTGACTTTTGCGGGGGGTGATGTTATAAAGATTAAGAGATCTAAGATTCGTGGTGTTGAGAGTGAGGGTATGATATGTGCAGAGGACGAGCTTGGAATAGGCACGTCACATGACGGAATAGTGGTTTTGCCGGAGAGCGCCGTACCCGGAACATCTGCAAAGGATTTTCTTAAACTCGAATCTGATACCGTTTTTGAAATAGGTCTTACACCAAACCGTGTTGATGCTGCATCTCATATTGGTGTTGCAAGAGATCTTTTCGCCTATTTGAAGTATCACAATTATGATGTCTCTCTTAATCTACCTTCAGATGAAGAGTTTAAATCTTTACCGATATCGGAATCAAAAATAAAAACAACAACTATAAGGGTGACTTCTCCCGATGGTGCTCCAAGGTATTTGGGCCTTACTATGGACAATGTCACTGTGGCTCCTTCTCCTGAATGGCTTAAAAAGTCGTTGCGGGCTGTAGGATTACGACCAATAAATAATGTAGTGGATATTACCAACTATATTCTTCAGGAGAGTGGTCATCCGCTTCATGCATTTGATTACGAAGAGATAGAGGGTGGTGAAGTGGTTGTAAGAAGAGCTGCTGAGGGAGAAAAATTTGTAACTCTGGATGGTGTAGAGAGGGTGTTGTCTGCAGAGGATCTAATGATTTGCGATAGTAATAAACCTATGTGCCTGGCCGGAGTTTTTGGAGGAGAAAAATCCGGTGTTGTTGAAAAGAGCACCTCAATATTTATTGAGAGTGCATATTTTAACCCTGTCTCTATAAGAAAGAGCTCTAAGAGGCACTCGCTCAAAACAGATGCCTCTTTTAGGTTTGAGAGGGGCGCAGATCCGGAGGTTCTCCCTTATGCTCTTAAAAGAGCTGCCATTCTGCTGTCACAAATAGTGGGAGCAAAAGTTGTCGGTGAAATGGCTGAGGTTTGCCGAGAGGAGATAAAGAGGGCGGAGCTCTCTTTGAATTTTGAGAGGATGGAAGATCTTATCGGTAAGAGAATAGGGGCATCAAATATTCTTACCATTCTTGAGTTAATGGAGTATGAGGTATTAAGCTCCACAAATGAGGGTGCTGTTGTCTCGGTTCCGGGATATCGGGTAGACGTAACCAGGGAGTGCGATGTAGTTGAGGATGTACTTAGGATTTACGGATATAATAATATTGAGTTACCGGAGAGAATGAGCGCTACTCTCTCCCCTGGTATTAAACCTGATCCTGAGAGGATAAGGGAGCTTACAGCAAATCTTCTGGTTAACAACGGCTTTTATGAGATGATGAACAACTCTCTCACAAAAGGGGACTATTACACAAAGTTAAAGAGCTTTCCGGCAGAAAATCTTGTTAAGATTATGAACCCGCTTAGCTCAGACCTCAACTCTATGAGGCAGACACTTCTGCTTAATGCACTTGAGGTTGTAGCATACAATATAAACAGACAGCATACAGAGCTTAAACTATTCGAATTCGGGAATGTCTATTCGTTTGTAAATGGCTCATACTCACAAGATTTATCTGCCTACAAAGAGTCTGCAAAGCTATCTCTGGTTTTGACCGGCCAGGGATACCCTTATTGGAGAGGTAGGGTAGATGCCGGATCATATTTTATGTTAAAGGGTTACCTTGAGGCAGTTCTAAAGAGGTTTGGAGTTGAGTTATTCGATATGGAGTACTCGGCAGCTCCTGCAGATATCTTTGCAGAGGGGCTCATCTATACCACCAAAGGTGGAAAGCAGCTGGCGGTTATGGGTACTGTTTCAAACTCGTTGTTAAAGCAGTTTGATATTAAGCAGGCTGTATATGCAGCAGAGATCTCCTGGGATGTTCTTATCTCGATTGTAAAAAAACAGAGGGTTCAGTATAGTGAGATTCCAAGATTTCCTGAGGTTAACAGAGATTTGGCAATTCTGCTTGACGAGAAGATCTCGTTTGCAGATATAAGAAAATGTGCATACTCTATTGAGAAGAGACTACTTAAGGATGTTGTTCTGTTTGATGTTTACAAAGGCGAGAAGATTCCTCAGGGCAAGAAGCAGTATGCAATAAGTTTTACGCTTCAGGATACCGAAAAGACTCTAACAGATAAATATGTAGAGGAGATAATGAACAGATTTTTATCTAAGTTTGGGGAGAGTTTTGGAGCCACTTTGAGATAGGTAATTTTTGAACTTCAGGAATTTGGCAATAGGCGAACTCTTATGAGAACAGTGATTTTGGAGAGAATTGGTAAATATCTGAAACTTGTGAAGTTTGCGCACACAATCTTTGCGCTCCCATTTGCACTTATCGGGTTTGCTTTAGCTCTAAACCTCACCGGGAGTGAGTTCTCCTGGAGAGTTCTGATTCTGATTTTAATAGCAATGGTCACTGCCAGAAACTCTGCAATGGGGTTTAACCGCTATCTCGACAGAGAGTTTGACGCAAAAAATCCCAGAACAAAATCCAGAGAGATACCTTCAGGAGCACTTTCTGCCACTGCCGCTCTCGTATTTGTGGCCGTAAATTCTGTGCTATTTATTATTACGGCATATCTGATTAACCACCTCTGTTTTCTTCTGGCATTTCCGGCACTGATAATACTGCTCGGATACAGTTATATGAAACGGGTTTCGGCCTTATGTCACTATGTTTTGGGGCTGGCGCTTGCAATTGCCCCAACAGGCGCATATCTAAGCATTGCCGGCTCATTCCACCCGGCTCCTTTGATTCTTTCGGCTATAGTGCTGTTATGGGTGAGCGGGTTTGATATCATTTATGCCCTCTCAGATGAGGAGTTCG
>CAYGOE010000101.1:0-4258 GCA_964351405.1 uncultured Muribaculaceae bacterium
GCAACATCTTCGGGCCAGGCAGCCCAATTCCTTGCCATTCAAAATATTGCAGGAGAGGGAGACAACATAATCACCTCCTCTTCTCTCTACGGCGGCACCTACAACCAATTTAAAATAAGCTTTGCAAGAGTTGGCATAGAGTGCCGTTTTGCTCCCATTAACGACCCTGCTGCCTTTGAAGCTCTAATAGATAACAGAACAAAGGCAATCTATTTTGAAACAATTAGTAACTCAAATTTTTATATCCCCGATTTTAAAGAGTTTGAGAAGATCAGCAAAAAACACGGCGTTCCAATTATTGTAGATAACACATTCGGTGCAGGGGGATATCTATGTCGCCCTATCGAGTTGGGAGCAGCAGTTGTTACCCACTCTGCCACAAAGTGGATTGGCGGACACGGCAACTCGCTGGCAGGAATTGTTGTGGATAGCGGAATATTCCGTTGGGACAACGGCAGGTTTCCTCAATTTACAAACCCATCTGAATCCTATCACGGTATTAGTTTTTGGGAGAGTTTCGGAGAGGGATCTGCAACCGGTAACATAGCCTTCGCAGTGAGAGCTAGAACTGAGGGGCTTCGCGACTGGGGGTGTTGTTTAAGTCCGTTCAATGCTTTTCTTATCCTTACAGGAGTTGAAACTCTATCTCTAAGAGTCGAAAAAGTTGTAAATAATGCACTTGAACTGGCAAAATGGCTTCAGGCACACCCAAAAATTGAGACGGTTAACTACCCCGGGCTGAGTGACAACCCTAACCACGAAAGAGCTAAGCGTTACCTCACCAACGGGTTTGGAGGGGTACTATCCTTTGCAATAAAAGGGAGCAAAGAGCAGGCCTCTCAATTTGTTAGCCGGTTGGCTCTAATAAGCCACCTCACCAATGTAGGAGACAATAAAACCCTTATCAGCCATTCGGCATCAACTACACACTCTCAGATGACACTACAGGAGTTGCTTGCTGCGGGAATCGGAGAGAGCTCCCTTAGAGTATCCCTTGGCATAGAGTATATTGAAGATATAAAGAGAGATCTGGAAGAGGCCTTTACTACTATTTAACAGGAGAGAAGATGAAGAGAGAGATTTTCAGATATTCCGGAAAATTTGAGACGGAGAGCAAAGAGGTTATCGACTCCCTTGAGATTTGCTATCACCACACTGCAAACTACTCTCCCGATAAAAGAGTTATATGGATCTGCCACGCACTTACTGCCAACTCCAACCCTGTGGAATGGTGGGATGGACTCACCGGTAAAGGAAAGTTGTTTGATACAGATAAGTTCTATATAATCTGCGCCAACGTCCTTGGCTCTTGTTACGGCACAACAGGCCCCACATCGGTAGACAAAGATGGAAAGGAGTATCTGCTCCGCTTTCCTAAGGTAACAGTAAGAGACACAGTTAAAGCCCACAACATTTTAAGGAAGGCACTTGGGATTGAGCAGATAGATCTAATAACAGGAGGCTCAATAGGCGGGTTTCAGGCACTCGAATGGGCAGTAACCTACCCTCATATCATTGACAAACTGGCTCTTATAGCCTGCAATGCACGGGTTTCACCCTGGGGTACGGCTTTCAACGAATCACAAAGGCTTGCACTACTTGCCGACCCTACATTTACCGAGCAGAGAGATAGCAACGGGGGCAAAAAGGGGCTTGAGACAGCCCGTTCGATAGCGCTCCTCTCCTACCGCTCATACGAAGGGTACGGGATATCCCAAAAGGAGTCGGACCAGGATTTTCTCTTCGCAAAGAGGGCCGGTAGTTACCAGCAGTATCAAGGTGAAAAACTCTCGGCCCGTTTTGATGCCTACTCCTATTTTACTTTGACTAAATTTATTGATAGTCATAATATAGGGCGAGGAAGAGGGGGTGTGGTAAACGCCCTTTCAAAAATAGAGGCCCATACACTGGTAATCGGGATCGACAGCGATGTGCTATTCCCTATTGAAGAGCAGCGATTTATGGCAGATACTATTCCAAATGCAACATTAACGGAGATAAAATCCCTATTCGGGCACGATGGTTTTCTGCTGGAGTATAACCAGACAGCCGATGCTATTATAAAATCTTTCCCCGATCTATTCAATTCAATAACAACAGTAAATAAAAGAATATATGCAGGTTCTTAAGTTTGGCGGAAGCTCGGTTGCTAACGCCGCTAACATAATAAAAGTGACCACAATTGTTGCAGATGCAGTAAAAAAAGACAGGACAATCCTGGTCTGTTCGGCAATTGGGGGGTGTACAGATAAACTGATAAAGGCAGCCTCTCTTGCATCTGAAAGAGATCCTCGCTACAAAGAGATAGTTGAATCGCTCGAGAGTGACCATAACAAGATTATCGTCGAGTTAATACCGGAGGATAACAGAGAAAAAAATAACACCCGTTGCAGCAATCTCTTTGATTCGCTAAAAGGTCTTCTCGAGGGTATATCTCTCACCGGAGAGCTCACTCAGGGCTCTTGCGATTTGGCTGTTAGTTACGGAGAGCTGCTCTCTACCTCAATAATATCTGCAAAGCTAAGCTCTCTCGGGATAAACAACATCTGGACAGACTCCCGTGAACTTGTAAAGACCATCTGCCACAATTCACAAAACATAGTAGATATTGAAGCTACATACAAAAACATTGCCCGTTTCCTGGGCGCTAACGGAACCAAACTGTGGGTAGTTCCTGGCTTTATCGCAAGCGACCACAAGGGGAGAACAACAACTTTAGGAAGAGGAGGTTCGGACTATACTGCATCTCTTTTTTCGGCAGCATCCGGAGCCAGGGTTCTGGAGATATGGACAGATGTAAACGGAATGATGACCGCAGACCCCAGAGTGGTTCCCGATGCCAAAACAATAGAGAATATATCATATAAGGAGGCGCTTGAGCTCTCCCACTTCGGGGCAAAGGTGGTATATCCCCCAACAATCCAGCCGGCGGTTGCTGGTGGTATTCCTATTGTGGTAAAAAACACCTTTGACCCCTATGGAGCCTCAACAGTGATTGAGAACCGGCCACCCGACGGCAGGGGTAAAATACGCGGCATATCGGGCAGTAACAAAATTGCCCTGCTCTCTCTCCAGGGGAGCGGAATGGTAGGTATTCCCGGCTACTCTGCCCGATTGTTCACCGCTCTTGCAAATGCAAAGGTCAATATTGTTCTTATAACCCAGGCCTCATCACTTCACACAATGTGTGTTGCAATTGAAGAGAGTGCAGCCGAAACTGCCGGGAGTGCAGTAGATGAAGCCTTTGTATACGAAATATCGCTCTCTAAGGTAGAGCCGGTTAAGGTTGAGAGGGGGTATGCAATCATATCCCTTGTTGGTGACGATATGAAGAACCAGGCGGGTACAAGCGGGAAGATGTTTGATGCGCTTGGAAGGGCAGGGATCAATATCCGTGCAATTGCTCAGGGGTCGTCGGAGAAGAATATATCTGCAATTGTAAAGGGAGAGGACTCTGACGATGCAGTGAGAGTGGTTCACGAAGAGTTTTTCGGATTCAAGCGAGAGAGGGTAAATCTCTTTATTGCAGGGTTTGGGAATGTAGGAAAATCGCTTGTTAATCTAATTAACGAGACCAAAAAAAATATTGCCACAGAGTGGGGTAAAGATATTGTAGTCGCCGGTATCTGCAACAGTACAAGGTGTATAATAGACAAAGAGGGGGTAGATCTTTCTCGTGCACAAGAGTTGCTCCTCTGTGGAAAAGCTACAGATATTACCGGCTTTGTGAGAGAGATATCTGCCCTCTCTCTGGGTAACTCCATTTTTGCAGATTGTACTGCTCAAAACACTGTCGCTATGCAGTATGCCGATATTCTCGAAGAGGGGATATCTGTTGTGACCTGCAATAAGATAGCCCTCTCTTCTTCAATGGAGTACTGGGATGAACTAAAGAGAGTGGCACTTGACAGAAGGGTGTCACTACTCTATGAGACATCTGCAGGGGCAGCCCTTCCCGTAATCGAGACCATCTCGAGGCTAAAGGTGAGCGGAGAGAAGATTCTTTCGGTTGAGGCGATACTTTCGGGAACTCTAAACTATCTTTACAGCAGTTATGACGGCTCAAAAAGCTTTGCATCGCTCATAAAGGAGGCAAAAGAGGCCGGGTATACCGAGCCTGACCCAAGGGTAGATCTCTCGGGAACCGATGTATTGAGAAAGTGTACAATTATAGCGAGAGAGTGTGGGTTCCGTGCCGAGCAAAAGGATGTCGAGATTGAACCTCTGGTAGATAAAGCCCTCTTTTCGGGAACACTTG
>CAYGOE010000102.1:0-4160 GCA_964351405.1 uncultured Muribaculaceae bacterium
TTAATGTTTTACAATTATCAATTAATCAATATATAAAGTATTCATAAGTGAATTTCACAAATATAATATTAATTTTGTTGAAAAATAATCTCATATGTTAAGGAACATCAGTATAGGCCTCACTATTTTTGCATCATTGTTATGTACATTTGCTATGGCCCAGAACCAGCCTCAGGAGAAGAAAAGTCCGATTGAAATTGCTGCAGAACAAGCAGATAGACTACAAGTGGACCTTAAGTTGGACCATCGTCAACACTTTCTTGCAGACTCGGTTCTTCAAAAAAATATTGCAGGTGTTATGAATGAGTTTGAAGCAATGCAAAAGGCTGGAATGCAGAATTCAGAAAGCTATAGAGATGTTCAGCTTAAATGGTTTAGAAAAACCGAAGATGCTTTTGAAAAGTTTATGTCAAAGGAGCAGTTTGAAAGATATCTCAAAATCTCCGGAGTCTCTTCAAAAGAGCGAAAAAAGAGGGCAGAGAAAAAATAGGCTATAGCTTTACAGGAACCGCTTTTCTCTCTTTAAAGTGGGTGACGTATTTGAACCCGCAACCCTTAAGCTGATAAAGATAGTATTCAAACTGCTCTCCTATTCTCTCACTGGTGTGGGCGTCCGAGCCAATTGAGACAAATTCTCCTCCCAACTCTCTGAATCTCTTAAAGATATTTATGTCTAGGATAGGGGTCTCTCCGTTTCTGTGACGGTATGTGTTGGTATTAATTTCAATAGATTTACCATTTTGGGCCAGGCTATTTAGAATAGCATCAAATTTATCCGGGAACTCTCTGTAGTAGAGAGATTTTGTACTGTAGGGGGCATATCTTGCAATGTAATCGTAGTGGCCAAGTATGTCAAAATCGGGGTAAAGTATGGTCAACTCATATAGCAGCTCCAGATATCTTCCGTAAGAATCCCTCTTTTGAAGGCCCTTATAATACTCTCCCTTATATGGGTCCGCGCCATCTATAAAGTGGACAGAGGCAATTATTGTGTCAAATTTATAATTCGAAAGATACTCCCTTGTCTCTTTAATATTCTCGGGTTGGAGCCCTATCTCTACACCCGAAAAAAGATCTACTTTGCTTTTATGGCGGTGTGCCAGAGCCTCTCTTTGCTGCTCTGCCGGATCAAATGCAAACCTCATATCTCCGTCCGGTGTTTTAAGGTCCAGGTGATCTGTAAATGCCAAGCCTGCCAATCCTAACTTTTCTGCTGCATCCAAAGCCTCTTTAATGGTCATTGAGCTATCCGGAGAGAAGGAGCTGTGAGTGTGTGAATCTATAATTGCTACCATATAACTACGAAAATGTTATGAAAAAATTCATAAAAAAATTCCATACCGTAACAACTGCAGTTGCTGCCAGTTTGCTCAGATAAAACCTAATCTTTGATTCTCTTGCAATTGCCGGCAGTTTTATTCGTTCCAAAAATATGTAGAGAATCAAGGTGTTTATAGCCAATCCAACAACAGAGATGCCCAGAAATGTAAAGTACTCGCGTGCAATCTCAGGATCGATGCTTGAGAAGGTCCATATACGGTTAAGGTAGTAGTTTGATGTTGCAGCTGTAAGAAATCCAATACTATTTGCCAGGTATTTGTTAAAACGAACCCTCTCTTTAAGGACCCAGGTGACAAGGAAGTCCATAAAGAGCCCCGAAAGACCTACGAATGCAAATATTATGAATTGTTCAATCATTTTCCCAACTGAGCAACTTTCCAATCCTTACCACTCTTCACCAGAACTAATCTATTCTCGATCCCGTTTGGAAAGCCACTAAGAATTACCCTATAAACCACAACCATACTATCTCTCCCCGAGCCTCGCTCAACTTTTATAATTTCAGATTTTATAGCCGAAGTCTGTTTAATGATCATCTCCTTAACACCGGATTCTAAAGTCTCTATACTCTTTAGAGATGAGCGAAGTTCTTCGCCCAGTTCAGATGTACAATAACCTGCAGCCTTCTCATAATCAATCTTGAAGTAGGAGTCTAAAAACCCTCCGGCACTTGTCCGAGCTCTCTTCTCATCTAGTGAGCAGGAGGTGATTATAGATAGAAAAATAAAAGCTGCGGAAAGTTTGAAGAGTTTATTTCTGGTCATAATGTTTTATTTATCAATTATCTAATGTTACAACTGTGATGCCGGAACCCCCCATTTGCAGATGTTCATCTCTAAAGGAGGCAACCCCTCCCATTGTTTTAAGGTATTTTCTCAACTCCTCTCGAAGTATTCCGTTTCCTTTACCGTGTAATATTTTTATCTCTGCTACACCAACCATCACAGCATCATCCACAAACCTTGTTACAGATTCAATTGCCTGCTCCAGCCTCTCTCCCCTAATATCAATAGAGGGTTTAAAATTCAACTTTCTTTGAGTGATATCTTCACTCTCCCGTACAGAAAAAACTCTTGAAGAGCTACTCTTAATTATTCCGTTATACTCTTTATTTGATATCCTCTCAATTTTATCCTTTGAGAGCTTGCTGATTACTGACCCAATTGCAACACTCACATTACTCCCCTCAATTTTTATAATCTCTCCGATTAGATCTCCCCCTTTGACTCTAACTTTGTCTTCGCTCTTAAATGGAAGATTATCATCCTTGATTACAGGCGTATTTGCAGATACTTTAGTTATTGAACCCTCTCTGTCTCTTTTTCTCTCCTCACGCCTCTCCTTGCGCTTTAATAGCTGATCCATCTTAGCGGCAATTTTGTCATCCAAGCTGTCTGTTGAGACTACCTTAATCTCCTTGCTGAAATCTGAGAGCACTCTCCTTGCCTCCCTGGTTCTCTCTTTCTCTGCTTGACTCTCCCGTATCTCCCTTATTGTAGCCTCTATTTTCTTATTCGTTTCGTTTATGAGATTTGCCGCCTCCTCTTTTGCCTGTTCTAAAATCTTTTTTCTTATTACTTGGATCTCGGTTAGCTCTTTCTGATATTTGTCGGTTATGTTTTCGAGAGTCTTGTCTGTACTCTTAATCTTTGCCAGCCGCTCCTCCCACGCCCTTCTGTTTTTTGCAATTTTTTTTAGATGTCTCTCCATATCCACGAACTCTGTCCCAGCCCTCTCCTCTGCCTTTTTCACCAAATCCTCACTAAGACCAATCTTTCTTGCCAGTTCAAATGCAAATGAGCTTCCTGGAACGCCTGTCTCCAGTTTAAAAAGGGGCTTTATATTTTGAACATCAAACTGCATACCTCCGTTAATAACCCCTTTACTTCCACTGGCATAAAGTTTAAGGTTTCCATAGTGAGTTGTAATTATACCGAAACACCCTCTCTTCTCTATTTCGTTTAAGATTGCCTCTGCAATAGCGCCCCCGGCTGTTGGCTCCGTTCCAGCACCAAACTCATCTATCAAAACCAGACTATTTTGTGTAGCCTCCTCAAGAATTGCTCTCATATTATTCAGGTGAGAGCTGTAGGTGCTCAAGTCATTCTCTATTGATTGTTCGTCTCCTATATCAATAAATATCTTATCAAAAAGAGTTAGTTCGGAACTCTCGGAGGCCGGAATAAGAAACCCGCACTGAAGCATATACTGAAGTAACCCTACGGTTTTTAAACAAACAGACTTTCCCCCGGCATTTGGTCCTGAGATTAAAAGTATATGTTTGTCTCTGTTGAGTGACAACGTAAGCGGAACTATCTCCTTACACTCACGTTTGAGGGCTTTTTCCAGGAGAGGGTGCCTAGCATTTTTTAAGTTTATCTCTCTCTCGTTTAAAATAACCGGTTTACCTGCCCCCATTGAAATTCCAAGCCTTGCTTTTGCCCAGATAAAATCAATTTTGGCTAGCAGCTCAGATGATATAAGCAGGTCATCTCTGTAGGGTCTGAGGAAGTCAGAAAAAGCTATCAAAATCCTTAGAATTTCGCGCTGCTCTGCAAACTGCAGCTCCTTAACCATATTGTTTAATTCAACTATCTCAATCGGCTCTATATAAAGGGTCTTACCCGTTGCTGATTCATCTACTACAAACCCGGGAATTTTTCGTTTATTTGCCGCAGATACCGGTAGCAGCATCCTTCCGTCTCTCACAGTAACAGATGAGTCTATCTCAATTATCCCCTCCTGTTGACCCTTTTTAAGAAGGGTTGTAATTCGCTTTGATATTGAACTCTCTTTATCTTTTATAGACCTGCGGATTG
>CAYGOE010000103.1:0-4118 GCA_964351405.1 uncultured Muribaculaceae bacterium
AATTTATCTCTTCTTTTCTTTACCTCTTTATCTCTCTCAAAACTTCAAAGAACTAGCCGTTTTTTCTCAAACGGGCTGCAAAGATAGCTACTTTTTTTTAACCTCCAAATTTTTCGGCCAACTTTCGGGTAAAAGTGGCAACCGGTATAGATGTATAACAATTTTATTATCTTAGCCAAAATTTAAATGACAATTATAATTTTTATGAAGATGGCAAATATTAATTTTATACGGAGTGTGTGTGCAACTCTCCTCTTTTCTTTAATAGGCATACAAATCGGTGATGCCTGTACAAATCTTCTTATAACTAATGGTGCATCGGCAAACAGATCATCTATGGTGAGCTACAGCGCAGATTCACACACAAGATATGGTACTCTCGTGCATTATCCTGCCAAAACCTACCCTAAGGGGAGTATGGTTAAGATATACGAATGGGGTAAAGATCGCTATCTGGGAGAGATTCCGCAGGTGGAGCAGACATACTCTGTAATAGGAAATATGAACGAGCACCAGCTAATACTAGGAGAGTCTACCTGGGGTGGAGTAAAAAGCCAGTTTGACCCGGAAGGATTGGTGGACTACGGCTCTTTAATATACCTGGCTCTTCAAAGGGCTAAGAGCGCAAGGGAGGCTATAAAGGTAATTACCGAACTTGCAGATAGATATGGATATGCATCAACAGGTGAGTCTATCTCAATAGCAGACCCTAACGAGGTGTGGTTTCTCGAAATTATTGGGAAGGCACCAAAAAAAGTAAATGGAATTAATGTGAATAAAGGAGCTGTTTGGGTAGCCGTGAAGATTCCGGACGGATACATATCCGCACACGCCAATCAGGCCAGAATCACAACATTTCCATTAAATGATCCCGAAAATTGCCTTTATTCAAAAGATGTAATTAGCCACGCACGGGAGCAGGGGCTATATAAAGGGAGCGATGAGAATTTTAGTTTCGCAGATGCTTACGGGCCTGCAGACGCGTCTACAATAAGAGGTTGCGATGCAAGAGTGTGGAGTTTCTTCAACAAATATGCACAGGAAGATATGGGACAATATCTCTCATACGCAATGGGTGACGTGAGCAAAAAACGGATGCCTCTCTATGTTAAGGCAAAGCGTAAACTTAGCGTGAAAGATGTTGCAGATATGATGCGTGACCACTACGAAGGAACTGCAATGGATATGACAAAAGATATTGGAGCAGGCGGAAATTCACTTCCTTACAGATGGAGGCCGATGAATTTTGAAGTAGATGGTAAATCCTATCTAAATGAAAGGGCAATTGCAACTCAGCAGACAGGTTTCTGGTTTGTGGGTGAGAGTCGCCCAAATATTCCAAACGAAATCGGTGGTATCTTTTGGTTTGGGGTGGACGATGCAGCTACGTCCCCACTGACACCGATATACACCAGCTCATCTTCAATATCAAATCACTACGCACTTGGCAACGGATCTATGATTGAGTACTCTCAAACCTCAATGTTTTGGATAACAAATAGAGTAGCACAATTTGCATATCTAAGATATAACCATATAGGGGCAGAGGTGAGGTCAGTAATAGACCAGTACGAAAACGCCCGTATCAAGGAGGTTGAGGCTATTGACAATACTGCGATGATGTTATATAAGCAGAGTCCGGAGTTTGTACGTGAGTTCCTCACAAACTATTCGGTAAATACAGCCAATGGACTCTTTGATAAATGGAAGAAGCTGGATGAATATCTTTTAGTCAAATATATGGACGGAAATACCAAAAAGCAGAACCCGGACGGTAGCTTTATGAACAATGGGCACTCTCCTGTAATTCCTCCAGCACCCGATTTTCCGGGATATACCGAGGTCTGGAAAAGAGCAGTTAAAGAGCAGGCCGGCTGCAAACTTACCCTCTAATTTCACTATTTTTAATATCTCTATAGGCTTGATCAGAAATTTTTCTCAAAAAATAGTAAAAGATTTTACCATTTTTGTAAATAAAGCTATATTTGCAACTGCCGTAAGTCAAACCTAATGCTATCCTGAGTATAAACTATAAATTTTATCTTATGAAAAAATTCTTAAATCAATTCAAAAATGAAGATTGGATTGCAACATTTATCGGAGCAATCCTTATAATCTTAGTAATTTTTGTCCCATCACTGGGCAAGGTTAAATATCAATTCCCCGAAGGTTATCCACTCTGGTTTGCCAAGGTGCCCTTCGAAGTTACCAAGTTTATTTTTATAGCGGCCCTTAGCTTTGCCGGATTAAAAATCCTGGGTGTGAAGATGAAGTGGTTTGCAGCGTCATTCCTCTTTATTTACGGAATGTCATTTCTAGCTCAGTACTTAAGCGGACTCTCATTTATCAAGAGTACAGGATTTGAGGCAGTCTTCTTCTCTGTTGCTATTGGGCTTTTAATACGGAATACAGTTGGTCTGCCAAAATGGATGGAACCGGCAGTCAGAAGTGAATTTTATATTAAGGCAGGTCTTGTAATTCTCGGAACCTCAATAGTATTCGGTGAGATAATGAAGGCCGGGTCATATGGTATGATTCAGGCAATAGTTGTTGTTATCTCTGTATGGTACTTCTCTTTTTGGCTTGCAAGGAAGATGGGGGTAGATAAAGAGATGGCTGTAATGTTATCCAGCGCAGTTTCAATATGCGGGGTATCTGCAGCAATTGCATCCTGTGGAGCAATTAAAGGAGACGGGAAAAAACTCTCCTTTGTTGTATCGCTTGTTCTTGTTGTTGCCGTTCCTATGATGTATATAATGCCATTTCTTGCCAACTGGTTTGGGCTCACTCAAGAGGTTGCCGGTGCCTGGCTGGGAGGAACAATAGACACAACCGGAGCTGTAGTAGCCGCAGGGAAGTTTCTCGGAGATGTTGCTGAATCACAAGCCGTTATAATTAAATCTTCTCAGAACGTACTTCTTGGTGTTGCTGCATTTGCAATCTCCATATATTGGTCTTACAGAGGTACAAATACAGAGATAAAACCTACACCTTCAATTCTTTGGGAGAGGTTTCCTAAATTTGTTCTGGGTTTTATCTTGGCTTCAATTGTCTTTAGTTTCTTCCTTGAGCCTGCTACTGCAAAATCACTTGGTGGTGCAGCAAAAGCACTAAGAGAGACCCTCTTCTCAGTTGCATTTGTTTCAATAGGTTTAGAGACTGATTTCCGAAGGATATTTACAAAAGAGAATAATAAATACACTGCCTCATTCCTGATTGCTCAGCTGTTCAATATTCTTCTCACTCTTCTTGTAGCATTCCTGCTATTTGGAAAGTATGAGTTCTCCTTTGGATTTTAGTTTAACTGAAGATATTTAGTCAAAAAGCAGAAGTGCCCGATCCATTTTGGATTTTATTTCACAATTAGATAGATTGCCTATACTCCCTTTATGAGTATGGGCAATTCTCTTTGGAGTATGGAAAGTTCCACTATTAACCTCTATTCCAACCTCTCTGTATGCATCCCTAAAAGGCATCCCTTCGAGAACTCTTCTGTTGACCTCCTCAACGGTAAAGAGATAGTCATATTTTTTATCGTTGAGGATATTTCTGTTGATCTTTATATTATTAAGCATAAAGATGGTCATCTCCAGTACCTGATGAGCGGAGTCTATTGCCGGAAAGAGAATCTCCTTTAGAAGCTGAAAGTCGCGATGGTATCCGTGAGTCAAATTCTTTGTAAGTAAACTGATTTCGTTTGGGATACTCTCTGCCATATTGCATCTGCCCCTGATAATCTCCCAGACATCCGGGTTCTTCTTATGTGGCATAATACTGGAGCCGGTTGTAAGTTCATCCGGGAAGGATATGAAGCCGAAGTTACCACACATATACATAATTACATCACTGGACATCTTATTGAGTGTTGAGGCTAGAGCAGCCAGGGCAATCGCTACAGCCTTTTCGGTCTTGCCTCTGCTCATTTGTGCTGCAACAGAGTTGTAATTCATTGTACTAAATCCAAGCAGTTCAGTTGTTAGATCTCTGTCCAGAGGGAAAGAGCTGCCGTAACCGGCTGCTGACCCCAGAGGGTTCTGGTCTGTTACCTTCATTGCAGCCGCGAACATATAGATATCGTCAACAAGGGTCTCTGCATAGGCTCCAAACCAAAGGCCGAA
>CAYGOE010000104.1:0-4104 GCA_964351405.1 uncultured Muribaculaceae bacterium
ATAATTAGAATTTACTACCATAAGGATAACTCCTCTTCGGGTGTGATTAAAAGCACAATATCACAACCGAAGTGGAAGATACGAGATAAGAATGGGGTAATAAAAGATGTTGAGGCACTACTAGGTTTTAAATAATTTGAAGAAATTAATATATTTCGCTATTAGATCAAGAACAACATATCATTAACAAAATAATTATGAAAAGAGCTATTTATTTTTTTGCAATTTTACTAACAGCTTGCAACACCAATAAACAAGGATTAAATGATTTAAGGTTTATTGATGTAGCAGGAGCTGTTAACAATAGCCGGACTGTTAATCTTTCAGAAATAGCAGACTCAATAGAATATATCCCACTTGAAACTAGCAAAGAGTCGTTAATAGGTATAATACATGGAGGTAGAATTTTTCGTGAGCAAGAACTTATTTACATTCCTGTGTTAAATGAGGGTGTGAGAGTTTTTAATAAAAAAGGAGAATTTATTAATACAATCCATAAGGAAGGAAGGGGACCGGAAGAGTACGGACGATATAGAAACAGTAACATAGACCATGTTACCGGAAATATTTATATACTAGGGAGTAGAAAAATTATTGAATATAAATATAATGGAGATTTTGTACGAAAGATAAATCTCCCGGAGTATTCAAAGGGAGATACTGTAGGATTCGTTTTTTTCAGAGATTTTGGTAATTATCTTCTAATTACCTCTGATCTTGCTATAAATTCTAGATATTCAGCATTTGTTACTGATACAACCTACATTATTATGAAAATTGAATACCCTAAAGAAGAGCAGGAGTTTGTAAAAACAATTACCTATCGACGACCTAATTCTACTGATCCGAGGATATTTAGATATGGGGATAAAATCAGAATAATTAATGGTCATAATAAAAACATATTGAGTATAAACAAAGATTTGTCAATTGATACTGCTTTCATATTAAACTATGGGAAATATGATGCTAAAAATTCAAAAACTCAACTTAAGCCAGAATCTCCATATTTATGGCAAAGATTAGATGCTTTTGAAAGTGATGATTATCTATTTTTAATGATGCACGTTGGGACCCTTTTAAAAAAACCAACCATTATATTAAATGTAATGGGTAAAGAATTTAATCACAACCATTCGTGCTCTTTTTTTAATAAGAAGACAGGTAAATTCACATTTATAGATCAACCCATACCATACCAACTTGGTTTTAATAAAGATTTTGAAGGAGGGCCGGCATTTTGGCCAAAATACGTAAGTTCTGATAATTATATGATCTCTATTATATCTGCCTTCGAGTTTAAATCTTTTGCAGATAAAAATAATGTGTCTCAAAAGTATAAGTCTCTGGCAGACAAGCTCAAAGAATCAGATAACCACGTATTGATAAAGGTAAAACTAAAAAAACTGTAAAAGATAAAACAGTAACAGAGGCTACCTGATTTTCAGATAGCCTCTGCTATAAGTATAAGACTATTCGTCAAATCTGTTCTCCCATTTTCTCTCAAAGTCTCTTCTCCACCTTCTGTCCCAGTAGAAATGTCTTTCCCTGTTTTGAGAGTTGATCTCCTTGCCATTATAGAACCACTCTTTCCCTTTAATATTTTTGAAATCGTGTTTTAAAGGCTCCACAACTATCACCTCTACACCTTCGGGAATATATAAAGAGACCCTTTGTGAGACTCCGTTCCATTTGTTCTCCTTACTGTATACTCTTGGCTTGATTGTAAGAAGTGAATCTTCCAGCTTCAGCTCAGGCAGAGAGTTTTGTGCTTTGACTACTGCTTCGGAGTTGCTGTATGCGTATGCATAGCTTCTGTATTTTATTACAGATGGCTCATCTGCACTCTGTTTAATCAACTTTAAAGTTGGGAAAACAACTATATCGCCGCCAAGATCTTCCTCCTCCATCCACATTAGTGAGAAGTCTGAGTAACCACCATCCATAACCACTCTTTCGTTTGGTATCGGTTTGCTGTGCTCAAATTTTACATAAATAGTGTCGTGTCTTTTGGCAATAGGTATCTCGGAACTCTGGCGGGCTTCATTCCAATATGGTCTGCTGGCCTTAGATGCCAAAACACCAAAGCTGATTAGGGATGTTAACCACAATAGAAAAATAATCACACCCGGACGGATACGTGGAGATCTAAACCCGAACAGCAGTTGAATACCACCGTAAAGCATACCAATAAATGGAAGGAATATGATACCCATAAAGGCCAACTTAAGGTAGAGGGTGTTTTGCAATCCCAGAGAGATGTAATCTATAAGGTTAATTGGTAAAACTCCTTTGAATATCTCCACCCCTAAAAATATGAACGATAAAACTGCAATTACTGTTATTGATATAAATATCAAGATTATAGATATTGCTTTGGCTATTACTTTGGCAACTCCCTCAAGAGCATATGCTCCCTCTCTGCCAACTCTCCTTAGGTTTCTGCCGGCCCTTTTCGCCTCTCTTTTAATATTGCTTTGAATGTTAGAGAGGTCCATAGGTTCGCCATACATTGAGCAGCGCTGCTCAACTGTTCTTGCCTCAGGAATAATAAGCCACATTACTATATAGGCTATAACCATAAAGGAGCCGCCACCTACGTGAAACAGTCCAATTGCAGAAAACCCGAAAAAGAGAATTACAAAGATTATTCTAACCAGAGTTACATCCAGGTTTGAGTATGCTGCCAAACCGGAGCACACGCCGCCCAGAACCTTGTTGTCCGGGTTTCTGTATAGCCTTTTAGGGATATACCTTATGTGACTCTTAGTGCCGGTGCTCCTCTGGTCGCTCTGCTCCTCAAAAATCACCTCAGGTCTACCCAGAATGGTAATAACCTCTTTGATAATATCGGAAGAGACAACAGTGTTTGAACCGCACTTCTCTACAAATAGCTCTGCGATTCTCTCCTCTATCCCCTCAATAATCTCGTCTCCATTCTCTTTATTATCATAATAATCGTGAAGAACATCCAGGTAGCCCTTGATTAGGAGGAACCCCTCCTCTTCTACCGAGAAGGCAAGATTTCCGATACTGACTTTTACAACCTTTTTCATTTTTACTGTTTTTTATGTCTTAATAATGCAAGTGTCTCAACCATCTCCTCCCAGGCAGAGTCCATCTCTGCAAGCAGCTCTCTCCCTTTCTCTGTTATCGTGTAGTACTTCCTTGGAGGCCCCTGCTGAGACTCTTCCCATCTGTAGCTTAGAAGCCCCTGGTTTTTTTGGCGGGTTAAAAGCGGATAGAGGGTTCCCTCTACCACTATCATCTTCGCATCCTTCAACTCTGCAATCAGAGATGAGGCGTATGCGTCATTGTTGCTGAGTATGCTCAGTATGCAATACTCCAGAACACCTTTACGCATTTGCGATTTAATGTTATCTGTATTAATCTCGTTCATCGCTCTTTTATTTATAGTAAGTGGAAAACCTTTTGAGATTCTCTGCCGTAACCGGAAGTCCTCTCATCTCACATTTCTGGGCTGCCGTAAAGGCCATAGGAGCTACAATCCATATAATGATATATGCCCAGAAACCTGCTCCGCCCATTATGAGTGCAATCACAAACAGCACTCTAATTAAAACAACATCTACATTCAGATAGTGGGCCAGCCCGCTGCAGACTCCTCCCAAAGACTTATCGTCCGGGTCACGGAATAGTTTTCGGCTTGGGTTGAAGCCGGGTTGAGGCTCACCTTTAAATCCAAAGTCATCTTCCATAGGTTCGCCGTCCGGCATCCCAAGCTGTCCAATGACATTATTTACCATAGTAATGTTAACAACCTCGAGCTTTGTGCCCAGCGACTCGGTAAAGAGTTCTGCAATACGCGACTCAAGATCTTCCATTACATCTGAAGATTGCAAACCCATCTTGGTTCTCTCTTTGAACCTGGATAGGTAAAGATTCAATTTCTGATAGGCATCCTCGTCTATTACAAAGGTTCTTCCGCCTATACCTACTGTCACTACTTTTTTCATTTTTTTCGTTATTTAATATTACATAGAATTTGGTACTGCAAATATATGTATTTATTTTATTACCTTGTATCACATAGTACTAATTTTTTCACAAAAAAAGCCCGTTATTTTCATAACGAGCTGATAT
>CAYGOE010000105.1:0-3952 GCA_964351405.1 uncultured Muribaculaceae bacterium
AGACAAGTATTCAAGGATATGGATGTGTTGGCCCCTGATGCCATCGCCTCGTTATCTCTCCTCAAGGGATAACTCGTTTTTAACAGCATCCGGCTCAATAGGCAACCCCTTTTTATTGTCTCTTAAAAAGTTAAGCGACCTTGAGTAGACAGATTTATAGAGATAAGCCGTTAGGCCGGAGAGGTCATTAAAAATCACATTGGAATCCCACAACCTGATAAACATACTCTGGACAATATCTTCTGATGTATGTCTGTCTTTGGTTATCTTGGACGAGTAGTTACACAAAGCAGCATAGAAGTAGCTGTAAAGCTCCTCCCAGGAGCTCTTGTTTTTAGAATTAACCCCATTGATAAACGAAAAACTGTCTCTCACGATGATGCAAATCTAAAAATTTTATTTAATCCTCCCTATGCAAAATTTAACAATACGCATATCTTTGCACAGACAACTCATAAAGATAAAACAAAAATGGCAAAATACGGAACAGTAATATGGGTAATGATCCTTGCGACATTTGCTGCATTTTTAATTGTCCCCTCCACTCATCAGCTATTTGTCTCAGCAACATCTTCCCACCCCTACATTATGGGATTCATAAAATTTGCAATCCTTTCAACAATGGGCGAATTCCTGGCCACCCGACTCGTTTTTAAAAGATGGCAGATGGTTCCCGGAATGCTCCCCAAAATGTTCATCTGGGGCGTTTTGGGGGTTTTGATTGTGATGATGTTTTCCATCTACTCCCAGGGCGTTTCCGCTGCCGTCGCAAAAGGGTTGTTGTGGGTAGGTGCAGATGGGTTTTGTAAAGATGCAGTTGGCGGGGCTGGTGCAGGTGCAGTTGGCGGGGCTGCCACTGGGATTTCGTTTTATGTGCCTCTTTTCCTTACGGCTCTATATACCTCAGTCATAATGAATCTCACCTTTGCTCCGGTATTTATGGCTGCCCACCGCATAACAGACACCTGGATTGATGCACATTTTTCCGGTGATAACCCCGGCAAGAATTCCGGCGATAATTCCGGCGGACAAAAAATGACAATCGCGGGAGCCATCTCGGTGATTGACTGGAGCGGATTTTTGAAATTTGTTGTGGGCAAGAGTATCCCACTATTCTGGATTCCCGCCCACACCATCACATTCCTGCTGCCGGACACCTATAAAGTGATCTTCGCAGCATCCCTCTCGATAGTGCTTGGGCTTATCCTTTCTATTGCGAAACTGGCAGCGTTGTGTGAAAAAGCTTGATTTACAGATATTTAAAATTGAAGTTTTGGCAATTGAGGAAAACGAAATAATTAACGAGCTAATCTACAGGCGTTTACACAAAACACTGCCAGTTGCAGACCATATGCGTGCAGCGGAGCTACTTTTTGCCGGCCTCTTTCACAAGGTGCTGGAAGATTCCGAGGAATGTGTCTATATTGCTGGCGGTGAATCCTTCCGGGTGAAATTGAACACTAAACACTTTGGTGCTGCCTATCTTCTCCATCGCCTCAACAATTCCGTCAACAGAGCGGGCAGTTACTTTATAACCGGGGGCCACATCTTTAACGGCCTGATGGTGGTATGAGTTTACGGCAACTTTCTCAAGACCTATCTGCTTGTTGAGCAGCGAGCCCTTTTCGATGTTGATTGTATGTGTTCCGTAGAATCGCGGAGCTTTTTGACTGTGTTTCACATTTGAACCCTTCACCTGCGAAGGGATATCCTGGTAAAGCGACCCGCCAAAAGCAACATTGAGCAACTGATGACCACGACAGATTCCCAGAAGCGGTAATCCGCGACCGACAGCCATTCTTATAAGTGCAATATCAAACGAATCTCTGGCCGGAACAATCTCTCCCATTCCCGGAATCGGCTCCTCGCCAAACCATTTGAGAGGATCAATATCTTCACCCCCCGTCATAATAACAGCATCTACACAATCCAGCATACGAGCCATAATTGCAGGATCCAGTGTTATAGGCAAAACCAGAGGAATCCCTCCTGCCCGAATAACAGATTCAACATAGGTAAGAGGCACCGAGGTTGATGTGCCCTCTCCCCAGGTAGAGGAGATGCCGATAATCGGTTTTTTGGCTGCCTGCGCAAAAATTGAGGCAGATACAAGAAGCAGAAGTGCGATTGATACGATTTTTTTCATCTTCTTTTTATTTTAATTGATCTTATGACGTTTGTCTGTTAGTTGTTACATTATTAGATATTCTATTGTTACAACTTTAACTTTAGCAGCTATATTGTAGGTTGCCTATTTAAAATGTTGCAGGTACAAATATAAATTATTTAATTCTAAATTTGTTTAACCATAAAAAATTAAGAATGAGTATTAGAATTGTATTCACTTAATCCTGGAACCGGCAACAAATCCACTTAATAAATAATCTACTATAACAAAGGATATCTCAATGCAACATATCTTAATGGGATTCAGTTTTGCAAAACAGATGCACAAAAAAACAGGAAGAAAGATTCTGTTGGTGGTGAACGCCAGAGGGGGATCTACAATTGAAGAGTGGGATAAAGATAATAAGGTTAAGAGCTATTACGGCGAGGCTGTTAGAAGGACAAAATCTGCAATGGAGTACGGAAAACTAACAGCCATTTTGTGGCATCAGGGTGAACAAAACAGTGAAGCCCCGGGAGATTATATGAATAAGCTCGAGAAGTTTGTAAGAGAGATTCAGTCACATCTCAACTCACCAAATCCTCCATTCATTGCGGGAGGTATTGCACATTGGTGGCAGCCGAATGCTTCAAAATTCAACCCAATTATTAACAGAATTTCCTAGGCAATACCCTACTCAGATTGCGTAAGCACTAAAGGGGCAAAAAGCGAAACCGATCTCACCGACCCCCAATTCAACAGAGAGAGTCAGATATTGATCGGTAAAAGATATGCGAGAAAAGTCTTAAGGCAAATAAACCCGTCCCGCTAAGGTAGATAAACCAGATGCTTAAAATAGTAGGCCGTGCGCTTAAGGCAGGTAAACCGGTCCGTCAAACCCCACAGGAATTCCGAGTATCATCCACACCGTTATGAGAATTGACCAGATAATCATAAAGATTACTGTGTAAGGGATCATCAGTGAAATTATGGTGCCGATTCCGTTCTTCTCGTCGTAGCGTTGCGCATAGGTGACAATGAGCGCAAAGTAGCTCATCATCGGGGTAATTACATTGGTTACAGAGTCTCCAATCCTAAAGGCAGCCTGAGTGAACCCAGGGTGATAACCCAAAATCATAAACATCGGAATAAATACCGGTGCCATAATGGCCCATTTTGCAGATGCGCTCCCCATAAACAAATTGAGAAAAGCAGATAACACGACAAAGGCCAGGATAAGAGGAATTCCGGTAAACCCAATATGGCTCAGGAACTGAGCGCCATCAATTGCCAGCACCAGACCAAGATTTGAGTAGTTGAACCAATAGATAAACTGGGCAGCAAAAAATACCAGAACAATGTATCCACCCAGACCCTTCATCGAATGGGTCATATGCTTTACAACATCCTTATCGTTCTTTACTGTTTTTACAATGATCCCGTAAATAAGACCCGGGATAAAGAAGAGAAGAAGCAGACCAACCACTATTCCCGAGAAAAATGGAGACTTAAGGATTCCGCCTGTCTGCGGGTCACGCAGCAGACCATCTTCCGGAATAATTGTCCACGCCATCAAAGCAATGAAAATCAGGGTACCATACCCTGCCCAACGCAAACCCTTTTTCTCAACCGGAGTGAGCTGCTCAATTTCTAGCGGTTTTTCTGTCCCGCCATAGACACCAAGCCTCGGTTCAATAATCTTCTCCGTAATCCAGGTCCCCACAATTGTAATCATCACCGCACTGGTAAACATAAAGAAGTAGTTAACCATAGGGTTGATACTCATTTCCGGGTCAATTATCTGCGCTGCAGATGTTGAAAGCCCCGCCAAAATAGGATCTACAG
>CAYGOE010000106.1:0-3930 GCA_964351405.1 uncultured Muribaculaceae bacterium
ATCAATCCGGATCAAAGGATTTAATAACTAAATTTGTAAGAAAAAAATGAACAGAAAAGTCAGCAGCAAAATTATTGCGGAGCTATTAGATAGTGAGCTGTGGAAGGATGAAATTATGAAAGATTGCAAAGAGCAGAAGGTGTTTCTGGCAATAAGGGAGAATCAGATTGATTTTTACCACAAAGGAGGCAGGTTGTTTAACTTTAGCAAAGACGGCTTCAAAACCCACGTCAAATACGCTGCAGTTATAGAGTCAAACGGCAAAAACTATCTGACCGAAGAAGAGTTGGGCGACTATAATCTACTATCGGATTTTATATCAAATTATGGTCGGATTAAAGAGAACTGCTCAAAATATTCCGGAGAAGAGGCAGCAGGTATCTCCGAGATATATCACAGGCACTCATATTTATCTAAAAGTAATGTTGTTGTCTTAGACATCGAAGTCACTTTTCAATCTATAGACAGCCCAACCAAACACGATAGAATCGACATTTTGCTTTACAACAAAAGCACAAGGAGTTTGCAGTTTGTAGAGGCGAAGCACTATACAAACAAAGAGTTATGGTCTACGACTGTACCAAGCGTTATTGGTCAGATCCAAAGATATGAGAGACAAATAAAAGAGAAAGAGGAGGAGATATTGCGGGAGTGTGTAGAGAATGTTAGAGTTTTGAATGAAATATTTGGAGAAAATATCCCCGAACCTGTAAACATTGAAAATAAGGTGGCTCTGTTAATTTTTGGCTTTGATTCAGACCAAAGAGATGGGAGACTGAAAAGTCAAATTATTGATGCCGATGCTTACGAAGGCATTAAGATCTACCCGATAGGAAACATAAACAAATTTAATCCCGGGAATATTTGAAAATAAAAATTCATAGAGGTATTAACCAGATTGGCGGCTGCATAACAGAGATCGCTACCGAGAAAACCAGAATCCTGATTGACCTGGGGCAGAATCTTCCCGATGGCGATGGCGTGGTCATAGACACACTGGCCCATAACGAGGCGATAGGGGAGCTCACAACCGGCATTGACGCCATACTCTATACCCACTATCACGGAGACCATTTTGGGCTCTTTAAATTTGTCCCCGACAATATCCCTCAGTATATAGGAGCCGTTGCAAAGGAGGTTGTTCTTTGCAAACATAACCGGCTCCTGTTTATTGAAGGGTGTGCAGATAAATATTCAAAGGAGATTGCAAAAATAGAGTCGATGCACACATTCGTGGCAGAGCAGGTGGTGGAAATTGGGGATATTCGCCTCACCCCCTATTTTGTAAGCCACTCTGCCTACGACTCTTATATGTTCCTTATCGAGGCCGGCGGTAAACGAATACTTCACACCGGAGATTTTAGAGACCACGGCTACCTGGGAAAGGGATTAATCCCAATGCTAAAGAGTCTCGTTTTAAAGCAAGGGGATATAGATTTTCTGATAACAGAGGGGACAATGCTCTCCCGTATCGAAGGTGAGATTCTCCACGAGAAGGAGTTGAGGACAAAGATGAGAGAAGCGATGGAGCAGTACAAGAGTGTGTTTGTACTATGCTCATCTACAGACCTGGAGCGCCTGGCAACAATCTATTCTGCAAACAGATCTTTAGAATCCCGCCCTTTTGTCTGTGACGATTTTCAGGCGATGATCCTGAAAATATTTCAGGAATCTGCAGGCGAACGAAGCGGGCTCTTTAAATTTAAAAAGTGCTACACCTTCTTTGAGAAGAACACAAAATTACTAAACTGGATGCAGGATAAAGGCTTCTGTATGCTGGTAAGGCCAACAGATAAGTTTGCAGATTTTACCGACCGGCTGCTGCCAATGACAGACCCTGCCAACACCCTTTTAATCTATTCCACCTGGAGCGAATACATCAACCCCCTAAGCAAACACGCAAACCGCCACTACATCAATTTTATCTCCCGATTCCCCAATATTGTCCAGACACACACAAGCGGCCACGCATCCCCCAAATGTCTCGCCCAAGTATGCAACCTTGTCAACCCAAAACTTGGAATTATCCCCATACACAGCGAAGACTCAACCCAATTCGCAAACCTCCCCCTCAAAAAAGAGCTCAAACAAAAAATTCTAACCCAAACCAAAAAGTTTGCATCAGACTTTGTAGAGATAATACAACGCTAACTTGAATTGTTTTGTTCGATTCTTTTTACACTATGCGGGATCATTATGTCTTTGAGATTAAAACAATTTGTAAAAACAATTTGTAAAAACACAGGAACCTATAAAATATACAAACTCTGGAATGTTTACCATTTCAAGTTTACTGCAATTTGTGAAAGCACAATTACAAATATACTTCAATCCTTTGGGAAGTTTAATGCTAGTGAGGTTTTTACAATCTCCGAATGCGTACTCGCCAATAATTAAGACACTTTCGGGAACAATGTAGCTCATCTCCTTTTTACCTGGCGGATAACGTATTATGATAAGTGAGAAATAACACGAGAATTTTTTTAATGCTCATTTCCCATCAAACCAAAAAAACTGTAACTGACCCCATATCCTCCGGAAAAGTGGCCCTATATATCACCGGAATACACAACGAACCGCAAAAAACATCAATAGAATGTCGCAAAAAACATCAACAGAATGTCGCAAAAAACATCAATAAAATGCCGCAAAAAGCATCAATTATAATGATAATTTAAAAAATATTATATATCTTTGGTAACAGTTATTACAGATGGTATTATGATGTATCTTAGTAGAATGGCCGATAAGCAGCTGTTTCAAAATCTTGAAACATTTGGTGCTGTATTGATTGAAGGGCCTAAATGGTGTGGTAAAACAACCACAGCAATGAAACAGGCAAAAAGTGTTATAGAGCTGCAAGACCCTGATACTAGGGAGGGTTTTTTGGCAACCGCAAAAATAAGGCCTTCATTATTGTTGATAGGAGATACTCCTAGACTGGTAGATGAGTGGCAAGTGGCTCCGGCAATATGGGACGCTGTAAGGGTGATGGTTGACAAACGGGGAGAGCCGGGGCAATTCATATTGACTGGCTCTAATAGTATAGACAAAACACAAATTATGCATTCCGGTACTGGCAGAATAGCTCGCATGCAAATGTATCCAATGAGTTTATTTGAATCTCAGGAATCAACAGGAGAAATTTCATTAATGGATATGTTTGATAATCCTGATTTTGATATAGATGGAGTAAAATCTAAAATGACTATTGAAGATCTGATATTTGTCGCTTGTAGGGGTGGTTGGCCTGCATCTTTAAAACTTAAAACATTAAAATCTCAATTATTGATTGCAAGAGATTATATAAAAAGTATTTGCGAAATTGATATTTCATCCGTAGATGGTATAAATAGAGATAAAGCACTTGCAAGTCTTATACTAAGAACATACTCCCGGAATTTATCGACTCTGGCAACAAAAACTACAATGATAAAGGATGTCAGATCTAATATAGAAACTCTTGCCGAAAACACTTTCAATAGTTATGTCAATGCTTTTGAGAAACTATTTGTTATACAAGATGTTGAGGCTTGGAATCCTTCTATACGTTCATCCACTTCAATTCGAAGTAGTTCAAAACGGAACCTCATTGACCCGTCCATCGCCGTAGCTGCTCTAGGTTTGACACCAGAAAAGCTTAAAATGGATTTAAAAACATTTGGATTTATTTTTGAGTGTATGTGCATACGCGATTTAAAAGCATATTCTCAAGCACAAGGTAGTTCCCTTTCATATTACCATGACAGGTACGACCTTGAGGCAGACGCTGTCTTACTCTTACCTGATGGAAGATATGCTTTGATAGAGTTTAAGTTGGGAGGTAGTGAAGTGGAAGAAGGAGCAAGACATTTATTAGAAATTAGAAATTTGGTGAGGAAATTTAATAAAACAGCAACAAATGCTCAGCTTAGGGAACCAGATTTGATG
>CAYGOE010000107.1:0-3865 GCA_964351405.1 uncultured Muribaculaceae bacterium
AGTATGAGGCAGAATATTCATATGTTATCCAACACATCTGCAGTATCTCCTACAGATATATGGAAGCTAAGCGATGCAAATATAGATCCTCAGAGAGGGTGGCAGGCTGCTTTCGGGATTTACAAAAATGCACTTGGTAGAAGGGTAGAGCTCTCACTGGAAGGTTACTATAAGGAGATGTATGACTATCTGGATTACAAAAGCGGTGCAATTCTTAATATGAACGAGCATATTGAGAGAGATGTTTTAAAGACACAGGGAAGAGCATACGGGATAGAGTTTCTGGCCAAGAAGCCACTGGGAAAACTTAATGGATGGTTTGCCTACACCTATTCCAGAACTCAACTTAGAGAGAGTGGTGTAAAGGAGAGTTACAACATAAATGGGGGAGACTGGTACTCTGCCTCTTATGATAAGCCTCACGATATGAAGATTATAGCCAACTATAAATTTACCCAGAGAATAAGTATCTCACTTAATGTGGACTACTCTACAGGTCGGCCGGTTACTATTCCTATAAGCAAATACTATTATGGTGACGGTTATCGACTCTACTACTCAGACCGCAACGCATACAGAATCCCGGACTACTTCAGGATGGACTTTGCAATAAATATTGAGCCAAGCCACAACCTTACACTTTGGACACACAGCACTATAACCTTTGGTGTCTATAACCTTACGGGACGAAAAAATGCCTTTTCTGTCTACTACGATGCAAATCAGGGGACTAAAATTCAAGGATACAAATTATCCATTTTCGGGTCACCGATTCCTTATGTAAACTACAATATTAAATTCTGATGCCTGAAATGAAAAACATTTATACAGCACTAGTAATTATCTCCTCCCTTGTTATCAACAGCTGTATAACCCCTTTCGAACCGGAGGGAGTTACAATGATTGACAATATGGTGGTGATAGAGGGTAATATTATCCTGAATGATACAACAAAGGTGATTATCAGCAGGTCTCTTGCACTTAACGACGAGAATAAGATAAACTACATTTCAAAAGCTTCTGTATGGGTGGAGAGTGAAAAAGGGGTGAGATATACAGGTACCGAGGTTAAGAAAGGGGTTAGAATTCAGTATAACGTAAAAACAGCCGGATTGGATCCGACATTGAAATACAAACTTTGTGCTGTTGTGGGCGGTAAAAGGTATGAGTCTGCTTTAGTCCCTGTACTCAGTACCCCTGCAATTGACTCAATAGGGTACACTCCGGATTTTGAAAAGATGAGTGTTACATTCTATGTTAATACACACGATCCTTTAGGTAAAACGAAATATTACAAATGGAGTTTTTCTGAAGATTGGGAGTTTCACTCTCAGTACTACTCTGTAGCTGAGTATAATCCTGTGACAAATAAGATATCAGATATACCTATTTCTAAGAATCGTTACTACTGCTGGGGAAAAGGGGTCTCCTCTTCAATCCTGATTGCGACTACAACTCACCTTAATGAGGACAGGGTTTACCAGAAAAAACTGATCTCTATGGGGTCAACAGACAGGAAAATAAGCTATCTATACTCTATCGAGCTTACGCAGATGGCTATTACCAAAGAGGCTTATGACTATTGGGAAAACATCCGTAAGAACTCAGATGATATAGGCGGAATTTTTTCTCCCCAGCCAAGCGAGATAGCCGGTAACATTAGCTGCATAACAAACCCCAATGAGAAGGTGCTGGGTTATATAAGTGCTGCTACGGTAAGTAAAAGAAGAAATTTTGCATATGGAAAGGATATTGGTGTGTATGTTGAACCGGGAAATTGCCTCACAGAAGCTGTAGGACCGGAAAATCCCATTCCAATTCAAGATCTCTATCTGGGAGGATTTGATGTAATCAGTTACTTTGAAGATACCAACGAGAGCTTTTGGGCACAAAAGAGCTGCGTAGATTGCAGGCTCTACGGGACTAAAATAAAGCCCGTATTCTGGCCTACAGACCATATATAGATTCCGGATACCAAGATTAATTAAGTATTATTAAACAACAACATCCGATGAAAATTGAAAAATATATATATTCAGCTGCAGCTCTTTTGCTGATGATTATCTACACCACACCTGCTTACTCTCAATCCAGAGTCACAGAGAGGCTCTATCTCTCAACCGACAGGTCTTCCTATATTTCAGGCGAATATCTATGGATCTCCGGATACTGTTTAGATGTTACAAACAGTGTGAGGCTATCTCCTGTAAGCAGCGTTGCATATATAGAGCTGCACAATGAATCCTCTGTGGTGCTTACTGCTAAAATTGCCCTTGTAAACGGTCGTGGCAGCGGTCATCTGAACCTCCCGCCAAATCTTCCCACAGGTAATTATAGAGTTATTGCCTACACTAAGTATATGCTAAATGAGGAGAGTCCTAACCCTTTTGTCAAGGATATTTCAATTTATAATGTGCTTACAAATGAGAAAGTGCCGGGGAATGTAATAGTTGAAGATACAGACAACAAAACTCTCCAAAATGGAGTTGATCAATCTGCAAGGATTGCTTCGAACTCCCTTCAATCTTTTGCAGGAAACACAAACGTGAGCTCTATTGATGTTAAATTTGGAGTGGAAGGGAGAATTATCCCCACAAACAGCTCCTTCTCAATAAAAATAGCAAATAACGGATCCGATCTGATTACAGCGAACCTCTCGGTTGTAAAAATCGACTCGCTTTCCGGTTTTTCCGGTTCAAGTTTCCATAAATACGCAACGTCCCTAAATGGGAAAACTCCTGTTATGACAGATAAGTATATCCCTGAATTTGAAGGAGAGATTATCTTTGGAAGAGTAAATCACGAATCAGACCTGAGTTTGGAAGACAAGGTTGTGTTTCTCTCTGCTGTTGGAAGAGGATCCGATGTTTACTCATCATTTATTGATAATCAAGGATTTTTTAAATTTTTCACAAACTCAATTTTCGGTGAAAGAGAGATTGTTCTGCAGATACCGAATGCAGACTCCAACAGCCTTTTCACATATGAGATCTTTGACCCATTTATACGGCGTAAAAACGGGGAGATTCCAAAGCTGACCCTTTCAAAACGGGAAGAGCCTACCCTTAACGAAAGAGGGATTGAGATGCAGATTGGAAGAAGATTCGGAGTGGATATACTGTATGAGAGAATTCCAATTGATAAGGATCCTCTGTTAAAGAAGAACCCTATAGTTTACAAATTGGATGACTATACAAGATTCCCTGTAATGTCTGAAGTTATAATCGAGTATGTGCCGGAGCTAAGATTTCGTCGTTTAGACGGCAAAAGGGACTTGCAGATGCGTTTAGAAGAGGGTTTTAACCTACTCTCATTCTCCAGAGACAATACTCTTGTGCTTATAGATGGGATCCCTGTTTTTGACCACATTAAGCTTTATAATTATGACCCATTAAAGGTTAAGACACTATCTATATATCCGTCTCAGTACTTCATTGGCATCTCCAGCTTTGACGGAGTTGCATCTTTCCAAACCTACAAAGGAGATTATCCTGGCTTGACATTTAATAAAAATGTGAGGATTCTTGACTTTAGGGGACTGCTTTATCCAACAAAAACTATAGCCCATAAAATCCCGGAAATAAAAAATTTTCCCGATATGAGGTCACTTTTATATTGGGATCCACAGATAGATTTGGCTCCTTCAGAAAATCCCGTGTTTTTAATTCACACATCATCCCTGCCCGGTATTTATAGGATAACTATTGAGGGGGTATCATCAAAGGGAGATGTAATTGAATTTTATACTGAATTTACTGTAAAATAGAGAGTTAAACAGCGCAAACATCTTTTGTTGATTTATTTGGTATTTTTATTTGCAATAATGGAAAAGATGCTTACCTTTGCACTCCCCAAACGGAACGGG
>CAYGOE010000108.1:0-3861 GCA_964351405.1 uncultured Muribaculaceae bacterium
ACTCCATCAACTACATAGAGCGGCTCGTTGGATGCATTCATAGATCCAATCCCTCGTACACGGATTGCAGATGTTGATCCTGCTTGTCCGGAAAGAGTAGTAATCTGCAAACCTGCAACTTTACCATTAAGAGCGTTTTCAAAAGATATGCTTGGCACATCCTTTATTGCCTCGTTCTTTACAACGCTGGCTGCTCCGGTAAATGTCCCCTTTGTGGAGGTACCATATGCAACCACCATTACCTCATCCAAACGAGTAGCATCCGGAACAAGGACAACATTAATTACCGATCTGTTGTTGACAGGAACCTGTTGCGTAGTGAATCCGATGTAGGAGAAGATAAGTACAGCATCTTTTGACACATTGTCAAGAGTGTACTTGCCATCCAGATCTGTTGCTGCTCCTACGTTTCTTGCACCCTGCACCAAGACGGTTGCAAATGGAATCGGTGAGCCGTCCTCGGAGGAGGTCACCGTACCTGTAACCTTCATCTGTGCCATAGCCATATTGACAAGCAAAAGGGCTAAGACAATCAAGATTGATTTCTTCATAGACTAGTTAGATTTAGTTAAATAATTAGTTAGTGACTGTTTTGACTACGAATTTATAATAAAAAATAACGAAAACAAAAAATTCTATAAATCATTTTGTAAGGTGCGTTTCAGAAGATAGTAAAAGGTGATTTTTAAAGGATAAAACATAGATTATCTTGAATTATATAATAATCTGTTATCATTTTTATGATAACTATTTTACTTTTTAATAAATTATCAATAATTACTTAACATATCGTTAATTTTTACAAAAAAAGCATCCTGTTCGGATGCCTTAAATTTATTACGCCTGGTTTATAATCGACTTATAAGCAAACGATTATCTTCTACGAGGTCCTCTATCCTTGTCTCTGTCACCGCCTCTGTCACCGCCCCTGCTGTCTGGTCTTCCTCCTCTGCCGCGATCATTACTGCCACTTTCGGGTCTTGGTCTTCTTACAGGCTCAACATAACCTTCCGGTTTTTCGATTAGAGCTCTTCTTGATAGTCTCATTTTTCCGCTCTTTGCATCTACCTCAAGAAGCTTAACGTCTACCTCGTCTCCAACTTTAAGTACATCCTCTACCTGATCTACCTTTCTCCAGTCAAGTTCAGAGATATGGAGCAAACCCTCTTTGCCGGGAAGAATCTGCACAAAGGCGCCGAATTCCAGTATAGATACCACTTTACCGTGGTAAATTGTACCCTCTTCCGGAACTGTTGTTATACCTTTTATCCAGGCAAGTGCAGCATCCATATTATCTTTATTCTCTCCGAATATCTCTACTATACCGGTACTATCTTTCTCTGTAATGGTAATGGTGGTATCTGTGGTTTTCTGAATCTCCTGAATAACCTTTCCACCTGTACCTATTACAGCACCAATAAACTCCTGAGGAATTACCAGCGATACAATTCTAGGAGTATGAGGCTTAAGCTCTGCACGAGGTGCGTCCAAAGTCTTGTTCATCTCTCCAAGAATATGGAGACGACCCTCTTTTGCCTGCTCAAGAGCTTTCTCAAGAACTTCATAAGAGAGACCATCTACCTTAATATCCATCTGAGTGGCAGTTATACCATCTTTTGTTCCAGTAACCTTAAAGTCCATATCGCCCAGGTGATCTTCGTCACCCAAAATATCTGAAAGTATGGCATAACGACCATCTTTACCTTCCGAAATAAGACCCATTGCAATACCCGATACCGGTTTTTTAATTTGAATGCCTGCATCCATCAGAGCAAGCGTCCCGGCACAAACGGTAGCCATTGACGAAGACCCGTTAGACTCCAGAATGTCGGAAACGATCCTCACTGCGTAAGGATTCTCTTCTCCCACAGGAACAACATATTTAAGAGCTCTCATAGCGAGGTTTCCGTGCCCGATCTCTCTGCGACCTGTTCCTCTGTATGGCTTTGCATCTCCGGTTGAGAAAGGAGGGAAGTTGTAATGAAGCACAAACTGCTCAGAACCCTCAACAAGAACCTCATCTACCGATTTCATATCCAGACGGGTTCCCAGTGTCACAGTTGTAAGCGACTGAGTCTCTCCGCGAGTAAATACTGCAGAGCCGTGTGTTGCAGGAAGATAGTCAACCTCACACCAGATAGGTCTTATCTCGTTAGTCTTTCTTCCGTCAAGACGTACCGATTCATTAAGAATCAGGTTTCTCATCGCCTCTTTCTCAACCGAGTGGTAGTATCTCTCCACCATCTCTTTTTTCTGGTCGAGCTCCTCCTGTGGAAGTGATGCAATAAACTCCTCTTTGAGAGCTTTAAATGCATTGATCCTGTCGTGTTTAGCGCTAGGTTCTTTTGCAATAATGTAACATTTATCGTAACAGAATTTGTGAACAGATGCTTTAAGATCGGCATCGTTAACTTCGTGGCAATACTCTGCTTTAACAGTTTTCCCTGTCTCCTCCATAAGCTCTACCTGAGCCTGGCACTGAATAATAATCTCTTCGTGAGCAAATTTGATTGCCTCGAGCATTGCTGCTTCGCTAACCTCTTTGAATTCACCCTCAACCATCATTATGTTGTCCAGTGTACCGGCAACCATAATGTCAATATCGGAGAGCTTAAGTTCATCGAAAGATGGATTTACTACAAGCTTACCGTCAATTCTTGCTACCCTAACTTCTGATATTGGTCCGTTGAACGGAATATCACTTACTGCAAGAGCTGCCGATGCGGCAAGACCTGCAAGAGCATCGGGCATTATATCTTTTTCTGCAGAGATCAGGTTTACGGTTACAAACACCTCTGCGTGGAAATTATCCGGGAAAAGTGGGCGAAGTGCCCTGTCTATCAATCTGGAAACAAGAATCTCCGAATCGTTTGGACGTCCCTCTCTTTTGAGGAAACCACCGGGATATCTTCCGGCTGATGCATACTTCTCTTTGTACTCTACTGAGAGTGGCATAAAATCTACACCCTCCTTGGCCTCTTTGGCAGCGACAACTGTTGCAAGCAACATCGTCTTGCCCATTTTAACAACCACAGAGCCGTCTGCCTGTTTTGCAAGTTTTCCGGTCTCAATCTCGATTGTTCTACCATCTCTTAAATGGATGGTTTTTGTAATAACATTCATATTTTACTTTATGCGATCCGGCTCTCCCAGCGAGAGTTGATTAATAATTCTGGCTCAGCTACAATCTCCTGTCCCGGATTGCTTTATTTAACAGAAGATGTAATTTAAAAAAAGGTGCCTTGTGGCACCTTTAAGCTTTATTTACGAAGGTTAAGTGCCTTCACTATATTTCTGTATCTCTCAATGTCTGTCTCCTTAAGGTAGTCCAGTAGACGACGTCTTTTACCAACCAACTTAAGAAGTGACCTCTGGGTGGAGAAGTCCTTTTTGTTTGTCTTAAGGTGACCGGTTAGGTGAGCGATACGGTATGAAAATAAAGCTACCTGACTCTCTGGCGAGCCGGTATCTGCATTAGACTTTCCGTATTGTCCGAAAATCTCTTGCTTTTTTTCTTTTTCAAGATAAGTTGCCATTTCTAAGCAATTGATATTTATAATAATCCCCCAAAATTGGGACTGCAAAGTTATATATTATTTTTGACTGCGCAAGTTATTTGTCTAATTTTGTTCTCTAAATAGTTTTATATGATAACTTTTCGGCAGGCAATAGATACTGTTTTAGAGAACTCTCTGGAGCTCCCTTGTGATTATGTGCCTCTTCAGGAGTGTGAAGGGAGGGTACTCGCCATAGATGTTTTTGCAGACAGGGATGTGCCTCCCTTTAATAAATCTGCCGTAGACGGATTTGCCTGTAAGAGAGGTGACCTCTTCTCTCAAGGTGATGGGCAACAAGAGAAGC
>CAYGOE010000109.1:0-3787 GCA_964351405.1 uncultured Muribaculaceae bacterium
TACAATCTTCTAAATGGGCCAAAATCTGCAAATGCTCGCAAGACACCGCAATTCGGGATATTAAAGATTTGATAGAGAAAGGTATACTTAAACAAGAGCAAAGCGGAGGACGTAGTACAAATTATGAGCTCATAAAATAACACCAGCTTTATACGAAGTCAGCCTTGATAGCGTCAATTAATTTTTTATCAATACCGAGATCCTTTGCATAACTTTCAAAATTTGCAAGGGCGGATTATTGGCAAAATGAACTCGCTTGGTTTTGGTTATCAGAGTGAAGCATCTCTGGTTTGTCACAATCCACCCTTTTGATGATGATAACGATCGTATTGCCCGTGCTGTTTGCGATATGTTACTTGCCCGGAGCGATGAGAGCAAACAACGTTTTTATAGTATGTCCGCTCAAATTATGAATGAGCGTAAAAAATACTATAGTGTACTGGAAAAGGTTCATTTAACGAACGCCAAACAACGATGCTAAACAAACTGCTTGACGATGACTTTCGTGGGAAATTACAATCTTCCAAGTGGGCCAAAATCTGCAAATGCTCGCAAGACACCGCAATTGGGAGCAGGTAGTATTATCAAACTTAAAGGGGCTTTTTCACCTTTACTGCATCTTTACCATTACTGTTCTCCAGGTGTTGAGAAGATTTGAGCCGTCGTAAAGGGTTCCGTAGATTGTGCACTCATCGTCATCCTTCACAATAATCTCAAATCCATTTAGAGATGAGTCATTTACAGTGAATTTTGAGTAGACAATGTTTCGGTCAATATTAAAATCGCCAATCTGTTTCCCAAGATCGGGATTTTGGCATTCAAAATGGTATTTGAGATCTGACTCCTTTTCAATTCTATAGCAGTTGCAAATTTTTTTACCCTCAACACAGGCCCAAGTCTCATTGATAATTTCGGGACCCTCAACAACAATCTTTGCCTCTCCAATAGCTCTTAAGATATTGCCATCTTTGTCAACGAACTCAGAGTTTGTCATCCATTCGGCCGAGTCTGACAACAAATGTTTTTCTGCCCTCATATATTGTATTTTTAGTTTCTTCCTGGCGGGAGCCTAAATTGCGGAGCTATAGAACCAAAGATACAAAAAAAATAAAACCGAGCAAACACTCCACAGGCTCTCACTTTGAGTTTATATAGAGTACTGCTCTCTCAATTATTTCGTCTTTGCGTAGATCCCACCAGTTAAGCTCAGAAAATATCTCAGGATTAACCCCGTCTTCGGAGTAGTTTATCTTGTTCAAGTCGTATGACTGTGATATAGAGAAGCGGTAAGTCCATCCGTTTGGAAGTTGACCTCCGTTTGGCAGACCTCCACCACCACCGGTTTTGTCTCCAATCAGAGTAATGTTTTGAATCGCTTTTGTCGCTAAGGCAAAAAATGTAGAAGCACTGTATGAGCCTCTGTCAATAAGAACTACAACCGGCTTGTTAGTGTATTTGATTCGGGAAGAGGGGCTAATGTAAAAAGGCTCAAAAGGTCCAAAGTCGTCTCTCCCCTTTCCGTTGCGGGTACGATTATACATAACAAGGGTTTTAACGGTGATAAACCGGCTTAAAATTCTTGGTATATTGGCAAAGTTTCCACCCGTATTCTCTCTTAGATCTAATATGAGCCCTTTGGTTTTTTTGTATCTGTCCAGCATAAAATCCAGAGCACCCTCACCGGCCATATTCATAAAGCTGCTGTATCTGATATATCCTATATTGCCGGAAGGTAGAAAGCCGTGTCTGAAGCTCTCTGTGGTGTACTCTCCCCCTTTGAGATAGTTATCCTTTACAACTCTATACTCAAAGTTGTCCTTCCCCTTCAGGTAAGCATTGTACCTTGAGACATTAAATGGAGATACCAGGTTTGTATGGTCATCCCGAAGCTCATTGAGCATACTCCCCATAACAGCGAAAAGAGAGTCTTCACTCATACGGGAGTAGATCTTCTTCCTGTAATGGTCACGCAGGCTGTCCCAATCTACATTTTTAAGTTCGAAGTATGCATATTTGCTATCTACTTCACTCCATAGATAATCGAAGTTTATAAATGGATCTGTAGAGGAGAGATCTTTATCAAAAAGAAGATTATTGCAGGAGGTTAGCAGAGCTGCCCAAAACAGTATTTGAAATATCCTCTTCATAGCCCTTGAATTATCTGTAATTAAATAAAAAAGAGAGTTGCAAAGAGTGCCTTGCAAAATGGAAAGGCTCATATTTGCCGGGAGCGTTATAGGTATCAAAAAGATAGGACAATTTCAGGCCATTTCCGTTAAATAGATAGTGAGTGTAATCTACCCTTGACAAAATTCGAAACCCATTAACGGAGAGTTTGTAATCACCAAAGTTTTTTATCTCGGAGCCTGTAATCTGTGGCAGGTAGTTATATGCATATCCGGGTCTGTAATTGAGGTTTAGTGCCCCCAAGCCCAGAGAGAGTGAGAATTCTCTTTGTGACGGTTTAAGGATCTTTCGGATAAATAAGATTTTTATTGGCCTGCTTTTTATACGCGGAATCGATAGGGTTAGCTTGGAAGAAGCCATTATGTTCAAAATATTCTCAACCCCCAGGGAGTTGTTCATAAGCGCCTCGTTCTCCCTAATGTTTGTAGTATTAACAAGGTTTACCCCTGCTTTTGTGCTCAACCTTCCTACTGAGAGGGCATCAACTCTGTATAATCTGCTATAGTTTATATCCAGACTGTAAAACGTTGCAGATTTGTATGTGTTGTTAAAATTATTGGTATTCAGCCCAAAACTATATGAACATCCTAGATGGGTTTCAACTCTGTTGCTCAATCTGTAATGCCCACCGGTTAAGGTGTAGGAGGCTCCGCTGTAAAAGAGAGGAGAGGTGGCCAGATCTCTGAAGGTGGTAATACCCACTCCGCCGGAAAATTCAATGTAAGAGCTGCTTTTGCCGTTTTTTGAACTTGTCAAGGCCTCGTTTTGACCAAATGCATCAACTGCCACAAGGATGTAGCAGATTAACAGAGAGGCTATTAATGTGAAGTTTCTGGACATAACCATCTATTTGAAACCATTGCGGTTTCCCTGAATTGAATTTCACTCAAATATAGAGAAAAATGTCTTCAATACATAGCTGTTGTAGATATTAGTATTAACTTTATATTCAAATTATTGCCGGATCAATGAAATCTTCAATTAAATTAATACTCAACGGTATTCCTAAAGAGATTGACTTCAAAACATCTTCGCATCTGTACCCTCATATGACTGTAATGCAGTATTTGAGAGAGGTTTTAAAACTTACCGGAACCAAAGAGGGTTGCGGTATAGGAGATTGTGGAGCGTGCACCGTTACTTTGGCAGAGAGAGACCCGGAGGGTAGAACAGTGATTAATTCTGTGAATTCCTGCCTTATATTGCTGGGTATGCTGGATAACAAACACCTTATTACGATTGAGGGGGTTGCCAAAAATGGAGAGCTGCATCCGGTTCAGAGGAGCCTCAAAGAGAAGAGGGGCTCTCAGTGTGGTTTTTGTACACCCGGTGTGGTAATGTCTGCATACACTCATTATATCAATAAAAGGAGCTTCACCAGGGAGTCTATAGAGAGTACTCTTTCGGGAAATCTCTGCAGATGTACAGGATATGAGAGCATAACTAAGGCGTTAGTATCCCTTAAGAGCCCCTCAGGGAAAAAGGAGAGTGTAGAATTACCGGAGTTAAATTGCGAAGAGCTAGTTTTTACTCGTGGAGAGAGTGCCTATATTAAGCCTTGCGATCTAAACTCTCTGCTTAAATACAGAGCAGAATTCCC
>CAYGOE010000110.1:0-3768 GCA_964351405.1 uncultured Muribaculaceae bacterium
CTGGATAAATTGATTTTTAATTTAAGGAAGTTAAAAGGGGTAAAATCTGTGAGCAGAATCTCCATATAGTACAAGTACAGAATGCAGGATAGAGTCGTTAAAGATAACAGCATAAAGATTAAAGGAGCAAGGCTTAATAATCTTAAAAACATAAACCTGGAGATTCCAAGAGATAAGATGGTTGTAATAACCGGAATCTCCGGATCCGGAAAATCCAGCCTCGCATTTGATACCATCTTTGCAGAGGGTCAGCGACGTTTTGTAGAGAGCCTATCCTCTTTTGCACGTCAGTTTTTGGGCAGGATGTCTAAGCCGGATGTAGATGAGATTACAGGTATCCCCCCTGCAATTGCCATAGAGCAGAAGGTAAACACAAGAAATCCCCGCTCTACAGTTGGTACCAGCACAGAGATCTATGACTACCTGAGGCTTCTCTTTACAAAGAGTGGCAAAACCTACTCCCCTGTAACCGGAGAGGAGGTAAAAAGAGATACTATAGCAGATGTTGTTAAATATATTAAGAGTCTTCCCATAGGGGAGACTATCTATATTCTCTCACCTTTCGGTTGGGAGAGCAGCGAGAGTAGAACAGAGAATCTGCTTGCACTAAAAGAGGAGGGTTTCACACGTTTATTCTGCAAAGGAGAGTTAGTCCGAATAGAGAGTGCTCTTAATGGAGATTTCAATGCTCCTGACCAAGTTTGTCTGCTTGTGGACAGAGTTATTAACGAAAACAGTGAAGAGTCCGAAAACAGACTCTTTGATTCGCTTTCGACTGCATTCTCCGTAAAACGGGGAGCAGAGAGAGAGAGAGAGACTATCTATATCGCAGCCGGTAAAGACTTTAATCTTAGAGCCTTTTCATCCCTTTTTGAACGGGACGGAGTGCTCTTTGAGGAGCCTACAGAGCTGCTATTCAGCTATAACAACCCACTTGGAGCTTGCCAGGCCTGCTCCGGATACGGAAAAATTGTTGGGATTGACGAAACTCTTGTCATCCCAGACCCAAGCCTTAGTATCTATCAGGAGGCGATTGCCTGCTGGAGGGGAGAGACAATGAAAAACTATCTTAATGACCTTATTATCAATTCTCATAAATTCGATTTTCCGATACACAAACCCTACCATTCACTCTCAGTTGAGCAAAAGAACCTTCTCTGGGAGGGAAATAGCTATTTTACAGGACTAAACGATTTTTTTAAAATCATTGACTTTAATAAATACAAGATACAGTTTCGTTTTATGCTCAGCAGATACTCCGGGAAGACAACCTGCCCCGAGTGTAAGGGTAAAAGATTGAGAAAAGAGGCCCTATACATTAAAATCGGAGATAAAACCATCACCGATCTTTTGGAGATGAGCATAGAGGATCTCTACACCTTTCTTGCAGATCTTAAACTGGATAGCTACCAGCAGAAGATAGGCGAGAGAGCTCTGAAAGAGCTTATAAACAGACTAAGCTGTATGATATCTGTAGGGCTCCCATATCTTACACTCAACAGGGCTTCCAATACCTTAAGCGGAGGGGAGAGCCAGAGAATTAATCTTGTGAGCACCATAGGAAGCAATCTGGTGGGTTCGCTCTATATTCTGGATGAGCCCAGCATTGGTCTCCACCCGAGAGATACTAGTAGGCTTATAACTGTTTTAAAACAGCTCAGAGACCTGGGCAACAGTGTACTTATTGTAGAGCACGACGAGGAGATAATGAGGGCTGCAGACCAACTCATTGATATTGGCCCTTATGCAGGCATTTTTGGCGGAGAGTTGGTGTTTCAGGGAGAGATAGATGATAACCTTACAGAGAGTGAGTGCGGCAGAAGTCTCACACTTAAATACCTAAGAGGATTTGAGAAGATTGAGACACCTCTTATAAGGAGGCAGTGGAGCAGCTGTATTGAGATAAAGGGTGCTTACGAAAACAATCTCAAAGATATTGATGTAAAGTTCCCGCTAAGAGTTTTCACTGCTGTAACAGGGGTAAGCGGATCGGGGAAATCCACTCTGGTAAGGAATATTCTCTTCCCGGCAATAAACAGAAGGCTTAACCAGTTTGGAGAGAGACCTGCTCTTCATAAAGAGTTGTGTGGAGATGTCTCCAAAGTAACAGCTGTAGAGTATATAGACCAAAACCCCATTGGAAAATCAACTCGTTCTAACCCCGCAACATACCTTAAAGTTTACGATGAGATAAGGAGGCTATTCTCCGAACAACCATATGCAAAGGCAAACAGATACGGACACTCTCACTTCTCTTTTAATATTGATGGTGGGAGATGCCCCGAGTGTCAGGGTGAAGGGGTAATATACATTGAGATGCAGTTTATGGCAGATGTTCAAATGGTTTGTGAATCGTGCGGAGGTAAAAGATTCAAGCAGGACATTCTTGAGGTTAGGTACAAGGAGAAGAACATAAACGATGTTCTCAATATGAGTGTGGGGGAGGCTGTAGAGTTTTTCTCCTCACAAAAAGAGGCGGCCTCTTTAAGAGTTGCACATAAGCTTAAACCACTTATGGATGTTGGGTTGTCATATGTACAACTAGGACAGAGCAGCAGTACCTTAAGTGGTGGAGAGAGTCAGAGGGTAAAGTTGGCATCATTTCTGGGTAAAGAGAGTGGGAGTGAATCTATCCTCTTTATTTTTGATGAACCTACAACAGGCCTCCACTTCAATGATATAAAGAGTCTGATGGACTCATTCAATGCACTCATCACAAGAGGACATACAGTAATTGTCATAGAGCACAATATGGATGTGGTTAAGTGCGCAGACTGGATTATTGATTTGGGACCGGAGGGGGGATATGGCGGAGGAGAGGTGGTCTTTGCCGGAACTCCGGAAGATATTGTTAAGTGCGAAAGAAGTTATACCGGAAAAAGTTTGGCAGCTCTTGCAAGTTTTACAAAAGGTTGTTAATGAGATAATAAAGTAGCTTGATTCTCTCTGTTAAAATCTCATAATTAATGAAGTAGTGCTCATCTGTAGGCTTATATGTATGCATATGAATTCCGGATGTAAACATAACAGATGGTATACCTGCAGCTGAAGTGTTGTACTGATCTGAAGTTCTAAGAAAAATCTCATAGAATGCAGGGCTGTTGTAAAATGTGTGGTCAATCTCAATCTCCATCTCAAATTGACGTTTTACCCCATTCAGTCTCTTTTTGATATCCCCTCTAATCTTAGAGTCTGCAACATATAGTATATAGTTCTCTCTCTTTCCCGGAGGGGCAAAGGTGCACCCGATCTGGTCAATATTTATACAGTGACTTATTTTTGAAGATTTTACAGGAAGATTTGTGGAGAAGTGTTTAGAGCCCTCAAGGTTACTCTCCTTTGCGTCAAACAGAGCGAATATTATATTCTTTCTTGGTCCCTGCCTTAACTCTCTCATCTGTGAAAAAAGCTCTGCAATTGTTAATAGTGCTGTTACCCCGGAAGCGTTATCATCTGCCCCGTTGTAGATATTACCTCCAATTATTCCCAGATGGTCATAATGGGCTGAGATTAAAATGTATTCGTCTGTATAGTAGAGAGACGGGATAACTCCAACTACATTACGCCCTATGACAGAGCTCTCAGATATTGTAAAACTTTGAGTAAGGGTAGTGCTGTAAAATGGAATCATACCCAGCCTTGAGAACTCCTCTCTCAAAAATGAAGATACAATCAGGTTACCGGGGGTTCCACTGGCTCTCCCCTTAGTCAGGTCATCCGAAATAAACGAGAGTCTGCTCTGCATCTTCGCGCTGCTTATTGTTGAGG
>CAYGOE010000111.1:0-3634 GCA_964351405.1 uncultured Muribaculaceae bacterium
TAAAAAAGTATCTGAATTGCTACTGCGGATTGAAGAAAAGAGAAAAACAAATTATTAAAAAAAAGAATTTTAAAAATGCCTAGAACAAATTTCCAAGATCTACTTGATGCAGGTGTACACTTTGGCCACCTAAAGAGGAAATGGAATCCAAAAATGGCTCCCTACATTTTTATGGAAAAAAACGGGATCCACATCATTGACCTGCACAAGACCGTTATCAAAATAGATGAGGCTGCAAACGTGATGAAGCAACTTGCTCGCGCAGGCCGCAAAATCCTTTTCGTAGCTACAAAAAAACAGGCGAAAGATATCGTATCTGAAAAAGCGCTTGCAGTAAATATGCCATATGTTACAGAGCGTTGGCCGGGTGGAATGCTTACTAACTTCCCTACTATCCGTAAGGCGGTTAAGAAGATGAACACCATCGACAAAATGATGACAGACGGTACTTTCGAAACACTGGCAAAACGTGAAAAACTTCAGGTTACACGCCAGAGAGCAAAACTTGAAAAGAACCTTGGTTCTATTGCAGATCTTAACAGACTGCCATCTGCCCTATTTATCATTGACATCCAAAAAGAGATGAACGCCGTAAAAGAGGCAAATCGTCTGAATATACCAGTAATCGCAATGGTTGATACCTGCTGCGATCCGGGTCCGATTGATTATGTGATTCCTGCTAACGACGACGCCGCTAAATCGATCTCTCTTGTAATGGATGTAATCTGCCAGGCAATTTCCGAAGGTCTTTCGGAGAGAAAACTGGAGAAAGAGAAAGAGGGTTCAGCTCCTGAGAGTAAAGAGAGCATCTCAGACAACAGCTCTAAAAAAATCCGCCCTCGCAAACCATCCAAATTTGATGACGTAATCGAAGATGAGACAGATGCTCCTGCAGTTGTGAAAGCAGATACTCCTGCAGTTGTTGCCCCAGTGGCCGCAGCTCCTGCAGTAGTTGAAGTGGCAAAAAAGGTTGTGGCAGAAGTTGCGCCTGAGGTAGTAGCAGAAGTTGCACCGGAAGTTGTAGCTGAGGTTGCTCCTGAAGTTGTAGCTGAGGTTACTCCGGAAGTTGTAGCTGAGGTTGCTCCTGAGGTTGTAGCTGAGGTTACTCCGGAAGTTGTGGCAGAAGTTTCTCCTGAGCAAGAGGCAGAGCCTAAGACTGAATAAACTGAGTATTAACATTTTTATATTATATATTGAATATGGAAATAAAAGCAACAGATGTTGCCAAACTGCGTCAGATGACCGGTGCAGGTATGATGGACTGCAAAGGTGCCCTGATTGAAGCAAACGGTGACTTTGAAATAGCTAAAGACATCATCCGCGAGAAAGGTAAATTAATAGCTGCAAAAAGAGCAGATAGAGATACAACAGAGGGCTCAGTTATTGCAAAAGCTAATGAGAGCAATAACAAAGCTATTCTTGTGTGTCTGGGTTGTGAAACCGATTTCGTTGCAAAGAATACAGAATTCCAGCAACTTGCTAACTCAATTGCAGATATAGCCTTAGCCTCTTTCCCTGCAGACCTGGCTCAACTTAACGCTACCAAAATGGGAGATGTTACAATTGAGGAGGCTGTGACCAGCCAAACCGGTAAAAGTGGAGAGAAGCACGCAATTCCATTCTACAACAAACTTGAGGCTCCTTACATTGCAACATATATCCACACAAACGGAAAACTTGCAACCATAGTTGGGTTCTCAAAAGCTGTAAATTATGAAGTTGGCCGTGACGTGGCTATGCAGATTACTGCAATGAGTCCTGTCTCTGTGAGCAAAGATACCTGCCCTCAATCTGTGATTGAGAAAGAGCTGGAGATCTATCGAATTCAGATACGTGAAGAGGGTAAGCCGGAGAATATGGTTGAGCAAATTGCACTAGGTAAGCTTAACAAATTCTTCAAAGAGAGCACTCTCGAAGAGCAGATCTTTGTGAAAGATGGTAAAATCACAGTTGCACAATACCTCAAAATTATTGACCCTGAGGTAAAAGTAACAGGATTCTTCCGCTATTCACTAAACGACTAATTAGATAGACCCGGTAATCAAATAATCTCACGATTATTAAACAAGATTCCGGCAATCAATTTCTTGCAACACACTGTTAAACTAATAGTTGCAAAGCACAAAATTGAAAAGGAATAATATCAAAAAGCACCCCAGGCGGGGTGCTTTTTTTGCTGATGGATTTCATCTCAGGGCTGTAGTGCCAAAGTGTTGATATCTAATTACTTATTAGATCAATGGTTTCAGATTTAATTTGCTGTATTTAAGGGTTTTAGTCACACATCTCTGAGATGAGTTCTCCTTGCATTTTTGTACAAGACAAACTTTAAGCTCACGTTTAAAAGTGATGCTATCTGAGAATAAGTTGCAGATGATTCTAAAAGTAGTCTATTCTTAATTTCGAACAACTCTTTTTTAGAAAGAAGACTTATCTTTCTTCCTGCCAGTACTTTGTGCAATAATTCCGCTAAGTCAAAAAAAGTAGTTTTACACCACACATCCTCTTTCTCAAGTATATCTAACTCTTTTATCTCCAGAGATTCTTTTACCTGATGTTTAAGGTTCTCCTTTGAATCAAAATATAGATTGATAAAGGTATTGTCTACTTCTGCGTCATTGAACCCATTTTCAAATGAAATCCATCTATACTCAGAAATATCAGCACATAATCCTGCTTTTAAAGGATTTGCAAGAATATAAATAATGCATTTTTTTATGCTTAAGGTACTTTCTTTTATTGAGCTTCCAAATCTGGAACCAAACAGACTATCTGTTAGGAAATATTTTTTATAATAAGGCCTTATAAAAGAAATTTTTAAGCTAGTAACAAATTTGCTTAAGAAATTTGTTTTTATAAGCAGATGGATATGATTATCCATCAAAGCGTATGCAAAAATCTTTGTTTTAAATTTTTTTGCAGCTTTATTAATACAATTACAGAACAACTTACGATCTTCATCGTCATAAAATATTACTCTGCGTGACGATCCTCTAAAATAGACGTGATAAATGCCTTCTGACGAAAGTTTTCTAATCTTCCCCACAATCTCCCTCCTCTTTTTTATGTATATAGATGGTCACAAATTTAATGTTTTTTTTATCTCAGAGATGTAGCACTAAAAGATTTATGCTTACATTTTTATATTAAATCACGCCACCTCATAATATTAACAAAGTCTGCGTTTTGGCACCACAGCTCTGAGATGAATATTTGTTTTGTAGAAATATTTTCATACTTTTGCACCCGATAAATAAAATTTTACCACATATTTAAAACAATCTTCAGGGCAGGGTGTAATTCCCGATCGGCGGTAAAGTCCGCGAGCCGTTATGGCAGAACCGTTTGAACTACGGTACCGACAGTTAGAGTCTGGAAGGAAGGAGATTTTTATGAAAAAAAGAGAAAACACCCTTTTAAGCAGGGTATTAACGCTTTGCGTTTACCTGCTGGTTTGCACCCTAAGTGCTACAACTACACTGGCCGGCAACATCTTGCACTCAGGCAGTAATTCACAAACAACTCAGGACGACACAAAAGTTGATGACTCTACGGGCAGTAAGGGCTCAACTAGATTTGGAGACAACTCAAAAATTGATGACCCGACCAAAGGTATGGGATCAACCGGGCTTCG
>CAYGOE010000112.1:0-3538 GCA_964351405.1 uncultured Muribaculaceae bacterium
CGAATTTGACAAAGCGAAAAAACTGGTTGCTGAGTTCGCACAAAAAGAGGGACGCCAACCTCGGGTAATGATTGCAAAACTTGGCCAGGATGGTCACGACCGTGGAGCAAAAGTTGTTGCAACAGGCTATGCAGACTGCGGGTTTGACGTAGATATGGGACCACTGTTCCAGACACCGGAAGAGGCTGCTAAACAGGCAGTAGAGAACGATGTTCACATCGTTGGAGTATCCTCTCTTGCCGCCGGCCACAAAACTCTGGTTCCACAAATAGTGAATGAACTCAAAAAACTCGGCCGCGAAGATATTATGGTAATAGTTGGAGGCGTTATCCCTGCACAGGATTACGATGCACTCTACAAAGCCGGTGCAGTAGCTATCTTCGGTCCGGGTACTACCATAGCCTCTGCTGCCATTAAGCTTATGGAGTTGCTTTTGCAAAAATTTGAGTAACCTGCCAAGCAATTTGGGGCTTGTTTTTCAAGTATTTAGTTTATAAGGGTTGTCTTAATCGGGCTGCCCTTTTAACAATTGCTTTAAGCACATACTATAAGATTGCCAGTTATCTCCCCTTAATTATATAGTTTTCGAAGATCTCTTTTACTCTTTGGGGCTCTTCGAAATGGGGGCTGTGCGCAGAGTTCTCAAATGTAAAAAACTCCTTTACAGGTGCTTGAATTGCATCAAAATATCTCTTGGCCAAGGGGTAAGATACTGTATAGTCGTATCTGCCGTGAAAAAAATATATCGGGATCTTAACTTCATTCATCTTCTGTGTCAAATCTGTGGAGATCATTTTATCCCAAAGAGGGTGGACTCCCGATCTAGCTTTTCCGCTCCATAAGTTGAATTTTTCCTTCAATGTGTACTCCCTGCAGGCTAGAGATGGTATAAATAACCCGGTTAATAATGATTTCATATTATGAGTAGTACCAACTCCTAGAGCGTGCATTGTTTGGTCTCGTAGCTTGAGGTACTCATATGGGATGGTGTCTGTTATGGGTGAAGCCTCCAGTTTTCGTGCCATTTTTTTATCACCTGCCTCCCTGTATTTACTCAGGCTATACTCATATGCCAATCTTTCTGACTCAAATTGGTTAGACATCTGCCCGACTCCTATGTAGGCGTGATATAGCTCCGGAGCGCTTGCTGCAACCTGAATACCAAAGAAAGTTCCTCCCGAACGCCCCATAAGGTAGATCTTCTCCTTACCAAAACGGGTTCGGAGATAATTTGTCACCTCCTTTGTGTCGGATATCAGTTGATCCAGTGTCATTGTCTCAGCAGGAATATCGGCACTGTAAGATAACCCTGACCCGCGCTGGTCCCACCACACTACAGTAAATAACTCTTCCAGCCCGGTTGGATATTTTGAGGTAAGAAAGTAATCTGTAGTTCCACCGTGAAGATAGAGCAAAACGGGGTTTTCCAGGTTTTTGCTCTTGATAAACATACCCTGTCGTAAGCCTCCTATTGTAATAAAAATCTTTTCCGAAATGCTCCCAATCAATTGCTTACCATTACTGTCCACAAATGGCTTGGGTTTTCCCGGGCTATATAATAGCAAGACAAGTATAAGTATCAGGATAGATCCCAATACAACAGAAAGAGTTGTTGTTACCATTCGCTTTTTACTATTTAATAAATTATTCATCCAAAGAAACTTCCAATTGTAATAATTGAACAAATAGCCAGTAGTATTATACTCAATTTTGTCAAAAAGTGACTTTTCCTGTTTTTTATTAAAAACAGGGATCCAAGAATTAAAAAAACTATTTGCGCAATTAAGAGAGGTAGAGTTAATATTTCTCTAAAAACATCAATCATAATAATATCTATTTTGTATCGATTAATAATGAAAATCGACACAAAATAAAATACAATAACTAAGTTGATAACTGTTAATCTTCTCTCAGATAGTGTTTTGCTCATACTATTTTTTAATCGAATAAAATTAAGCATAAAATCTGAGATAAGCCGTAAGGGGTAAACAGATTGTCACGAATTGCCCAAAACTCTAAACAATGTTAAATATGCAACAGCTACAATGGCAACCCAAGAATTGTTAAAACTCAACTACTTCAAAACATCCACGGTCTGCCATAGTAATGTATGCCCTCTTTTCATTTGGAGAGAGGACTACATTCGAGCATAGTTTCCCCTTGAGTGGAATCTCCTGCAGGGTTACGGCACGGGGAGAGATTATAAGCAGAGTACCTTTGCCGTGACGTGTCACGTAGAGATTCCCGGAAGAGTCGCAACGCATACCATCCATACCAAAATCTGTAAATGTTGTAAAAAGTCTTTTGTTTTCAACCGTACCATCTCTTTTAATATCGTACACCCAAATCTTTCTCTGCACAGATTCGTTCACATAAAGACGCTTCCCGTCCGGACTAACCTCAATACCGTTTGTTGTGCCCATATTATCTTCCAACAGTATAACCTCACCTTTGCGGTTAATGAGCCAAAGCTTACCGGTTGACTCCTTCCAGTTAGGGTCACTGGCATAGAGATTTTCGGTTTTAGGGCAGATTGCTATATCGTTCGGTTGGTTCATAGAAGGGTTGTGGGCAAAAACAGTGATGGATCTATCTGAGGGGTCAACCTTTAAAATATTGTGCCCGGTATAATCTGCAATGTACATAAACCCCTTTTTATCAAAGCGGATACCATTTCCCACAGAGCCCTCCGGAAGAGTCACATAGAGAGATGCCACACCACCCTCCTGCAGATTTACAACTCCGATAGTTCCCTGTTTTGCAAAATTGACAGCGTAGAGATTACCGGCTGCGTCTATTGCAGGTCCTTCGATTCCTTTGGTAAAACTCCACTCGGGGAGAAGATCTTTAACTTTAGGACTTTGAGCCTGCACTCTCGGGAGGTGAGTAATAGTAAGTAATGAGAGAAGAGATATCGCAGGCAGTATCCGGAATATAGTTTTTAGATTGTGTTTCATATCAAAATGTTTAAGGTTGTAATTATAGCGAATTTACTTATAAATAGATTACACCCGATTTATATCCACAGATTTTTCTTTCAATAAATTTGTTCATTAATTTTCAATTTATACCTTTGCAACTCCTAAATGAGCGTATGAGTTTATACACAAACATACAAAGAGTGACCTGCGGGGCGATTTTCGCTACGGGCACATTTTGTGTAACGCTCATATCCAAACAGATGATGATGCGAATGCATCGGCAGATGCATAGATAGTTTTCCGGGCCTTCCGAAGGTCCATTGGGTGTAAGCCCATAAATCCGCTCCGGGCTTTCGCCCGAAAAAGATCAAAAAAATTATCAACTCCATTAATCATCATCAAAAATGACGACAAAACATTTTGATACCCTACAGGTACACGCAGGCCGTAATGTAACATCAAACGGGCCGTGCGCAACCCCAATCGTACAGACATCTGCATTTCATTTCGATAGTGCAACACAAGCAGCCAACCTATTCGCCCTAAAAGAGTTCGGGAATATCTACACAAGGCTCTCAAACCCTACCACAGATGTTCTGGAGCAGAGAGTCGCAGCC
>CAYGOE010000113.1:0-3516 GCA_964351405.1 uncultured Muribaculaceae bacterium
ATTGAAAGTATAATTTTTCTGATCCACATAGGTGCAAGGCTCAAATCTGCAAGAATATTTTCTCTCTTATCGTGAGAAAATGCAGATTTTATTTTCACAAGATCATCTTCGGTAACATTGCAACTGCCTATCTCTTTTAGTGCCGAAACAACCAACATCAAAACATCGCTCCTATAAGCGAGGTTTTTAGGAGAAGTATGCTTGAAAAGAATTCTTTGTTTTGGTAACTGAATTTTACGAGGGGATCCATCGGTTAAATAAACAACATTTGTTACTACTTGGCTCGATAATCCAAGAGCATTCAGAGCATAAGAACCTGTAGGAACTATCCGGGCTTTGTCACGCATAGCTATTGCTTTTGCAATGGTGTCCGCAGATGGGATTAGCACTCCTAGACCTAATTTTTCATCAACCTCAGGATAGAGATATATCCCTCTGGCAACTCGAATTAGAAGTCCCGACTTTTCGAGCCTTATAAGTGATTTGCGAACAGCATCAGGATTGCCTAGAGTGGCAAAATTTTCTGCAAAGTAAATCTTACCTTTGCGTTTTCGCCTAATGAGTGTTTCTAATTTATTTCCAATACTTTCCATATCATTATCCTAATATGATTTGTCCCAAATATACATATAATTTGAGACAAAACAATACTTTCCTACTCTTTATTAAAATATAACTGTCTGTCTTGGGGCACCTCGAAACTCTATGAATCCTGCTTTTCTGAACCTGCTTAAATAACTCTCAGTAGTTTTTTGTTTTTTATGTAACTTGCGTTTAAATAAACTCAACCGAATAGTATGAAAAGATTTTTTACAACTCTTCTAGCCACTTCTGCTCTGGTTTTACCTATACAATCTCAAGGGCAGATAACCGCAAAGTGTCCTGTTTATCAGTTTGAATATATCAAAATGCTGCCTGCTACTCCTGTTAAGAATCAGGCTGTAACGGGTACTTGCTGGTCTTTTGCAACAACCTCTTTTTTTGAATCGGAACTTATAAGGATGGGCAAAGGTGAGTTTGACCTCTCGGAGATGCACTCTGTAAGATATAATTATATAAATCGTGTTAAAGACAATTTTTTAAAGGGTGGCAAAGGGAATCTTCAGGAGGGGAGTCTTTCAAATATGGTGTTTGATGTGGTAAATGAGCAGGGGATTGTGCCGGAGGTGGTATATAATGGCATTAACTATAACTCTGCAACACACGATCACACACTTCTTAATGAGTATGTTAATGTACTGGCGCAGGTTCCGGTAAAGCACAAAGAGATTACGCCGGAGTTTGACAAACTTCTTAACTCTCTGCTGGATATATATCTGGGAGTGGTGCCTAAAGAGTTTAGCTACAAAGGGAAAGAGTATACTCCAGTGAGCTTTTATCAAAGTTTGGGGATAAATACTAGTGACTACATCTTTCTTACAAGCTTCACCCACCACCCCTATTACAAAGAGTTTATACTGGAGATCCCGGATAACTGGAACGGCGGCCGTTACTACAATCTGCCGCTGGAGGAGTTTATGCAGGTAATAGACTACTCTATTGAGAAGGGGTTTACCGTATGCTGGGATGGTGATATGAGTGAGAAGAGCTATTCAGATAAAGCCGGCCTGGCAGTAATGGCCGATGCACAGGAGTTGGCCTCTGAGGAGGGCTCTAAACTCAATTTTAACAAAATCTACAAAGAGGTTAAAACAGATGCCTCATCCCGCCAATTGGGTTTTGACACTAAAGCCACCACAGATGACCATCTGATGCATCTGATTGGAAAGGCAAAAGATAAAAACGGCACAATTTACTATGTTGTAAAGAACTCCTGGAAGCCCGAAATCAACCACTTTGGCGGTTATAACCACCTCTCGCAAGAGTTTATCAAAGCAAAAACCATCTCAATATTGGTTCATAAAAGTGCTGTTCCTGAGGAGATTTTAAGAAAATTTCACGAATAAAAAAGAGAGGGAAAAATAAATACCCTTTAAGCTCTCTAACGAAACTCAACTACTTCTTTGCCAAAAATCTGGTCAAGTCGTTTAAAAATATCATAACCATCAATAGGTTCGGCTGTTCCTTCGGGAGTAATCAAAACATATGTAGGATATTCAGTGATGCTGTATTGTTTTGAAACCGAGTTGTCTATGTCAAATACATTTATAAACTCCTCCATTTTGAATTTACTTACGGTATTACGCCATTTATCCTCTTTATCACTGCAGGCAATCGCAATAACAACTATGTTATCCCTATATTTTTGATGGTATTCGAGTAGCTTTGGCATTGACTCAAGACACCACCCGCACCAACTTCCCCAAAATTTAAGCACTAAATATCTGCCTTTGAGCGAGGATAGCCTCAACTCTTTTCCATCAATAGTTCTAAGGCTAAAATCCGGAGCAGGTTTGCCATTAAGAGCCCGGAATGCATCCTCTTTTATCTTAGCCTCTCTTTTGTATTTGTCACTGTTTTGCGCGTAATTCAGATATCTTTTATATTCAGATGCCAATGGAGATTCAAGAGCTTCTCTTCCCAGCTTAATACTATATGCAACAATCGCTTCAGTGTCATTATAATAATTTGTGTAAATCAGATGTGGAGTGATTGGTGAATTTAAATTGTTTTCGATAAAGTCAGAGGTAATTCTTCTGATGGGATCCATCGCAGCTTTGAGCATTGACTGACCTTCAATAATTGGTTCTTTGGCTTCTCTTAATTTTGCTATCTCTTTAAGGGCATCGAATCTTTTTCTTTGATATTCAAAAAGTTGATTTCTATAATCTGAATACATTTCAACAAGTGGCGATCCCTTAAGAGTGTATTGAATGACTTTGCCATCATAGTTTGCGTCAACAGTAATCTTCTCCCCTTTATCCACGAACAGTTCAATAAAATCGGACAAATATGCAACAAATATTCCGCTGCGGGATATCTTAGCCGTGCCTCCCGCCGGAATTATGTTGACATTTGTGAAGTAGTCGTTCTCTATCTCAAACGAAAACCAGCCTTCCTTCATAACTAGTGTGTCTGAAATTAAGGACTCGTAAACAGCTTTACCATTGGAGTCAAATGCACTTAAGGAGATAAACAAAGTATCATTCGTTAGCCCTTTTATTCTGCCGGAAACGATAGAATTAGCTGCAAAAGATTTAATTGGAAAGAGGAATAATAGCAGAAGTGAAAACAAAAGTATACTCTTAAATATTACTCTTGCACCGTTCTCATTACTTGCATTTATTGTCTTCATAAAAAATAGATTATATAAAACAGATTTGTATGTATATAAAACAGATTTGTATGCAAAGATAAGACCATTAGCGATAACCCTGTTTGAATAATCTTATAATTATTAAAAAATAAGAGGAAAGAGGAATGTGACAATTGCTGTCCAGATCACATATATGGGCAGATATCGGGAGATGGTCTCTCCTACTGTGTTTATCTCTGATTTGTGTGAAATCAATTTGTAGAGTTGGATTGTTACAAGTATCAGGTTTATCAGGATGAGAAGATTTGCCCCAAGAACTG
>CAYGOE010000114.1:0-3500 GCA_964351405.1 uncultured Muribaculaceae bacterium
TCTCTGTTCGTCTTAGATTTGGAATGACACCTCAGGAGTTTAACATAGTAGTTAGTAAATTAAGGCCAAGGCTTATAAACTTTGCAAGCGGATTTGTAAAAGATGGTGCTTCAACGGCCGAAGATATGGTACAGGAAGCTATTATAAAATTGTGGAAATCAAATGAGTTGCAGGAGATTAGGAATCCGGAGGCACTCACAATGCATATACTTAAAAACGTATGCCTGGATTATCTCAAGCTCAAAAAGAACAATATGGATTCACTCAATCCAAATTTCCATATCTACACAGATAACGACCCTTTGGTGGCAGTTGAGCACAAAGATGAATTATGTTCCATAAGCGGTTATTTGAGTATACTCCCTCACGATCAGATGATTGCAGTAAGATTAAGAGATATTATGGGATATGAGATGGATGAGATAGCGAAGATTCTCGGAACATCTGAGGGAAATGTAAGGACACTGCTCTCAAGAGCAAGACAGAAATTAAGAGAAAAACTATTGGCAAATGGAAAAGATAGACGAAGTTAAAGCTCTTTTAGAAAGATACTTTAACGCAGAGACAACCCTACAAGAGGAGCAGCAACTAAGAGACTACTTCCGGGGAGAGGTAAATGATGAGGAGTTGCTTGCCTATAAACCACTATTCAACTGCTTTAGTGATGAGGCAGATAAACTAAAGGATGAGGAGCAAGATAACACATCTATTAAGAGTACCACTTTTAAAAGGAGTTTCCACTTCCGCTGGATCTCGGTTGCAGCGGCAGCAGCTCTGGCTCTGTTCACATACCTGATTATGCCGGACAGAGGCGACTCCCTCAAGATGATGATAGACGGAGTAAATGTATACAACAAAGAGATGGCAATCAGCAAAGCCGATGGGCAGATGAGTAATATCAACTCAATGATGGGTAAATTTAAAAATAGTACAGCTCAACTGGAAAGTATGGGTAAAGTGGGAGATGCGCTATCTCCACTTCGTTCAATGAGTAAGGCGATGACACAAAATGACTGAGAAGGTCGTCTTAGAGAAAGAGAGACTTAAACTTAAACTGACCAGCAATAATAAAAATTATCAGTGATGAAAAAACTACTAATACTAATGTTTGTCGCGGTTATTATGCCGCTCACAGCGTTGGGGCAGACAAAACAGATTAACGAGATTCTGGACAAGTACGAGAAGAGAAAAGGCGTTGAGTCAATAATAATCTCTCCCTCATTGTTACAGATTGCTTCAAGTACAGATGTGGACGCATCTACAAAAGATCTGCTCTCAAAGATTACAGAGATGAGAATTTTAAACATCAAGTCCGGTGCCGTTGAGAATGGCATCCCAATTAGACTCTCTCTGAGAAAAGAGCTGGATGGACTAATAGGTACAGATATGTTCAAACGGATTGTAATGGTAAAGGATGGAGAGGAGACTCTTGAGATGTATACTACCAGCACTGCTCAGGGTGTACTGCTCTTTTTCACAACCAATCCAAGTGAGTTTTCGGTGATATCCATCTTCGGAAACATAGACAAAACGGTTGTAAACGCAGCTATGTCCGGTGCTATAAAAATAAAATAACTACTATAAATCAGCTAATTATATGAAATCTATTATAAAACTTACAGCCATTTCACTCATATTACCTGCCTCAATTGTACTAACCTCTTCAAAAGCAGTATCTCAAACTGTGGTGAAGATAGGACAGGCAGAGATTGCAGTTCAGTCACCCATAAGCTTCAGAAAGAAGGACTCTTTGGATCGCGTCTCCAATTACAACCATCAGAAGAGTGGAGTTACAGTTAAGAAATCAAAATATCCAAGAAGCTTTGAGGATTTTCACATCGGGATCTCTATGGCGGTTCCTACAAATAACGAAGAGTTTCTCCCCATCCACTACGGAAGTTCATACAACCTTGAGGCGGGATTTAAATATTTCTACCGTCCGGGCAGCAGATACGCAATAGGTACCACTTTTCAGTACACCTGCTACACCTATGAGATGAAAGAGGCTGCACTTAACGAAACATTTGTCTCCAATGTCCCCGGAGAGGTTAAGAGAGAGTATTTCCGCAGCAGTAATCTCGGGACAGGTATTATCAACAGATTCTACTTCTTCCCTAAGAGCAATAAACCTTTTGCGCTGGATTTAGGAGGCTATATAGACTACTCCTACAATAAGAGATACAATGTAAAGACCATTGAGAATGGGAAGCAGAATAAATATAAATACAGGGATGGTTCAAAATTCAATCCGATTCAGGCGGGTGTTTACGGAGCTGTTTCAAAAGGAAAGTACTCACTGTTCGCACGATACAGACTTACTAATTTTTTCAACCCCAATGAGGTCTCTTTAGAGGTGCCAAGGCTGAGTATCGGCATTCAGATTACGACAGACTAAACATAGGTTTTAGATATCCAGAAGACCCTCGGGAATTTGTGCAATCAGCACCTTTTTCCCGGGGGTTATTTTTTTGATTATATCTTCGTGAACAGGCAGCAGCAGTTCACCTCTCTCTTTATCCGTACGGGTTATCCCAAAACAGGGATTGCCCGGATAGTCGTAGTATTGAGCGACTGTTCCAATTATATCACCCTGAAGATTCAGTACAGTATATCCTGTAATATCTGCAGTTGAGAAGCTCTTCTCTTTTGTCTTTTGCCCTTTTTGTTCTATGAAGATAATTTCACCGGAGATCTCGTTAACCAAATCATCTGAGTTGATTCCACTGAGTTTGACCAACGCCTGGTCTGTACCTCTGTTTGTGAGACTCTCAATAAAAAAGGGGACCGGTAGTCCATCGTATGCGATGAATACCGGTCTCTTATCATCTATCTCTTCCTGAAAGTGGGGAGAGTATCTAATTAACATCTCTCCTTTTACCCCGAAAGATTTTATGACCTTTGCGACAGGCAGTAAACTATTTGCCGGCGCTGACATTACAATTACTCTTGAGTAGGAGTTTCTTCAACTACAGGAGCTTCAACCTCTGCAACTTTGGCCTCAACCTCTACATTTGATTCGGCAGCAGCAGCTTTTGCAGCTTTAGCAGCCTCGTCTCTCTTCTTCTTGGCAATCTCTTCTGCTCTTGTCTCTTTGATCTTAGCTTCAACCTCTAAAGCAGATTTTTTTGCAGTGCGGCTGGTTTGAGCCAGTTCAGATTTCTTAGCAACAACTTTACTCTCTTTTTCTGTCATCCAGGCACTCCATTTAGAGTCTGCCACCTCTTGTGTTATTGCTCCTTTCTTAACCCCCTCCTGTAGATGTTTCTTCAAAAGAACACCTTTGTATGAGAGAATTCTGCGGCAGGTATCAGAGGGCTGGGCACCGTTATAAAGCCACGTAAGTGCTTTATCGTTGTCCAGTTCAATTGTTGCCGGGTTTGTGTTTGGGTTATATGAGCCAATACGCTCAATAAAGCGACCATCGCGTGGTGCACGACTGTCTGCCACTACGATATGGAAGAATGCGAAATTCTTTTTACCGTGTCTTGCAAGACGAATTT
>CAYGOE010000115.1:0-3436 GCA_964351405.1 uncultured Muribaculaceae bacterium
ACTACGATATGGAAGAATGCGAAATTCTTTTTACCGTGTCTTGCAAGACGAATTTTAACAGCCATAATACTGTGATTTTTAAGTTTTTATTATTTTAACTTCCTTATCTTCCCGAGAAAAGGCCCGCAAATATACGATCTTTTTTATTAAATCCAAAATAAAAAAAGAGAGGCATCGCCTGTTTATGACGACGCCTTTCCAGTTACTTAACCTAAAACTTAAACTATGAAAAAACTTCTCGACTAATTAAAATACAAATCGTGTGCCAAAGTTTTATTTTCATAGACAAAAAAGTTCTCAAAATTTGCTTTTAGAACATCTCCATTAGTTATTGGTTGAGAGACAATAATTGACGAAAGAGCCGGGAGTTTATAGAGCTTTTTGTTAATCCGTATTTTAAACAGGACAGAGCTTCTGTTTGTAATATTTATCCAGTTACTCTTTTCGTCACTTTTTATTTTAGTTACCGAAATATTTGCAGAGACAAACAGGTTTGCCGTATTTTCGTGTGCTGCCAGCATATTCTGAAACCAAGCTACAGTTCTTCTGTTGTCTAAAGCTTCCCGGATACCGGCTTCACTCTTCTCCCTGGCAAGGACAAGGGTAACAGGCCTCTCAAACCCCTTTTCGCGAAGTGTCCCGCTCTCCACATTTCCGTGTACATCGCTTGTCGCTATCATTGTGAGACCCATATCTACAGCCCAGGAGACAACTCTCGGGTAAAATTCGCTGTTATTAAAGACCTCAATACCATCAATGAGCTTATCCTTAAAAAGATCTGCCTGAAACTCCGTAATGATGGTGGTATCAACAGCCCAGCCGGGGTGATTCCAGATTAGAAAAGCCCCCTGGTTTTTTGCCTCCACTATTGATGCCTTTGGGTCATCAACTGCAATCGGGTTCACATCCTTCACAAATATGGCGTTAAAGTGGCCCAGGGTTTTCTGTGTCCGAGTAATCTCTGTCCCCCGGATAAGAATCAACCCCGCACTTTGGGCAGCAGGGAGGGCTATCTCGTATGAGGTGTTGTGGTCGTTGTTGGTGAATTTTCTATATGGGCGATACTCGATATGATCTGTAATAGAGAGTGCATCCACACCACCTGTCCACGCCTCGGAAACTCTTAGCGTAGGCCACACCAGTCCGTCGGAAAAGATGGTGTGTGAGTGGAAATCGCATACAACCACCTTATATTCTTTTACATCCGGGAATATGAAGTTGCTGCGATATTGAGCACTATACTCCGGATAGGTAACCTTGTTTGGGTTGAGGTTCTGTCCATTAACTACTGCTGTGCAAAGCATCAGGGATAGAACTATTGCAGTTAGATATTTTGATCTCATAATAGTTACTATTGATTTTTTCGTTCGGGTTATTATTGAATGGTTATGTTACAACTTTTCCAGATCTTCAAAAGAGATATCCATTAGAGAGTATTTCTCCCTTCCTTTGATGTTAAAATGCCACCATTCGTACTCATAAAATGTAAATCCGTTCTCTGTCATTACTTTGAGAAGTTTGTCCCGGTTTGCCAGCACCTCCGCCGGAAGGTTGTTATAGTGATAGGAGGCCTTTTCTGAGAACTCATCAAATGGTGTTGGCATCGCAAGCTCTTCTCCTGTAGCAAGGTTAATAAGGGTAAGATCAACTGCTCCACCTCTGTTGTGAATAGAGCCCTTCCACGGTGCCGCTACAAATGTAGTATCTCCATAAACTTCATAGAAATAGAGAGTTCCTGCGTATGGCCTGTAGGCGTCAAATACCTTGATACCCAAACCCTCCTGTGAGAGAATCTGCTGAATCTTTAGTAGCGAATCTGCAGCATCTCTCCTTAGCCAAGCCTTTGGAGCTGTGTAGATTTTTTTGCCGGTAAAGTTATTCTCGGTGGCATATCTAATGTCCAGAACAACTCCGGGTATGTGTTTTTCAAGATTTACCAGCAGGTTACTGCTATCTGCTTCAACAGTTTTTGAGTACCCCTCCAGGGAGTTAATAATATCCAGCCCGTAAGGATTTTTCGGATCTGCCTTAACCTGCTCCTTACACCCCATAATGCTCAAAATCACCACCGTAACGGCAGTGAGCAGAGATATGGTCAAAAAACTTGTTATTTTTTTGATTTTCATATTATTGATAATGTTTATCGATAAATTAATACCGTACTAAGATATCTTTTTTATTGAAGCGGAGCAACAACCTCAATCAACTCCGGAAGGTCCATTCCTATAGCTTTGAGGTGCTCTACTTTAGGGATGCCATTTTTATTCCAGCCTCTTCTGTGATAAACGGCATCCAAAAGCTTCTCGTATCTATCTTCCCGGTACTCCCTGTGACTTGCCATCTTCTCCTGCAGATTCATATTTGAAGGATCCAGCCCCATCAGTTCGGTTAGTTGTTTGTCGTACCTCTCCTGACGGCTCAGATACTCCTCCTCGGTAACCGGCCCGGCAGCCCTGTATGGCTGTTTGTCATACTCTCTGGTGCCAAACCCAAGACGGATATTAAAAATTTTCTGGAAGTTATAAACTCTCTCTGACATTTTAATCATCTCCTCCTTGTCAAACTCACGTCCTGTAACGGCTTTGAAGATTGTAACATAGTTGTCTACGTGCTCGGGAACTTTGTTAGGCTCAGGTTGCTCTGCATTATTTGCAGGTTCCACATCATTCCAGCATAGTTTACAGAACCCTGCAAGACCAAACCAGGTGCGGAAATAGGGGAAGTAGTGAAGGGCCTCTGCTTTGTTCTCAAAGGTTGGTATCATATTGTTTACCATATCCATAAAGATAAGCCACGCTTCGTCGTGCTGAGGACCTTTGTTGGTCATTGCGTATCCGCCCTGTTGGGCAAGGGACTCTTTTGAGAGATACATAGAGTACTCAAGCCCTTTGTTCTCCATAGCGATGTCGGTGATAAACCGGGCATCTCCCCATCCCTTCTCAATAAACAACTCTTTGAGTTTCTTTACTCCAAGACCTGCAGTAACTCCGAATCCCTCTCCGCGGGCCATCTGGTGCAGCAACTCGAGCGACGCATCTGCATTACCCCAGGTGAGATCTACCCCGCCAGTCCTTTCGGCATTAAGTATGCCGTTATCCCAGCACTCCATAAGGAATCCTACGATATTTCCCCAGGTTATTGTACATACCCCGTATGTGTCGCAGTAGAAGTTCTGCTCAATGATAGCAATAGGGTCAAAAATTGCGAGATTGGAGCCAAGGCCTGCAGCATTTTCATACTCAGGACCATCTACAATTACCTTAGATCCTTTATAGGGGCCTGTTGTAAGTTCAAAATTATCTACACCTTTGGCGCAGGACATATTACATCCAATCCAGCAGCCGTCGGGAACGCCCTGGGTGAAATATTTACGCCACACATCCATATCTATCTTCGGGCAATCTTTATGGTCGCCAAATTTGAAGTTCATTACAGG
>CAYGOE010000116.1:0-3310 GCA_964351405.1 uncultured Muribaculaceae bacterium
ACCTTGTAGACTCTCTTGTAAAGCTAAAGGTGAATATAGTTGCGATTCTCTCTCCTGAGCACGGTTTCCGTGGCGAGGCAGATGCAGGGGAACACGTATCCAGCTCGGTTGACGAGAAAACAGGAATTCCGATAAAATCTCTCTACGAAGGTAATACCGGCAAACCATCTGCAGATCTTATGAAGACAATAGATGTGCTTGTGTTTGACCTACAGGATGTGGGTGTACGGTTCTACACCTACCTAACCACAATGGCTCGTATGATGGAGGCTTGTGCAGAGAACAAGGTGAAGATGATTATCCTGGACAGACCTAATCCTATCGGTTTTTATGTAGATGGTCCAATCCTCGATATGAAATTTAAGTCGGGTGTGGGCTGGCTCCCTATCCCAACCGTTCACGGAATGACTCTTGGAGAGCTTGCTCTTATGATAAATGGGGAGAAGTGGCTTGCCAATGGAATTCAGTGTAACGTGACCGTAATCAAATGCAAGAATTATACACACGCCACTCTCTATACCCTTCCTGTGAAACCCTCTCCCAACCTGCCGGATATGAGATCTATCTATCTTTACCCATCTACCTGCTACTTCGAAGCAACTCCGGTTAGCCTCGGCCGTGGCACAGATGTCCCTTTCCAGATTTACGGTCACCCCAATATGAAGGGTTACGACTTCAAATTCACTCCCCGCAGTATACCGGGCGCCAAGTTTCCGCCACAGCTTAATCGCGAATGTTACGGTGTAGATTTAAGCAAGACCCCTTCTATAGAGGAGATTAACAAAGCAGGAATCAATCTGGAGTATGTAATAGATGCATACAACAACCTAAACCTGGATGACCACTTCTTCCGTTCGTTCTTCGAACTGCTCATTGGCCGCGACTATGTAAGGAAGATGATTAAAGATGGAAAATCTGCGGCAGAGATCAAAGCTATGTGGGCAGATGATGTTGCAAAATTCAAGATTCAGCGCAAGCCATATCTTCTATATCCGGAGAATTAAAGTTGCTACAACTTAAGAATCCGCCAAGGGCTTAGAAGGTGATTTCGCGTGATTCGTCGTCAAGAACAGATATCTGCACTTTGAGAGTATCATCGGGCAATATCTGTTCTATCTTTTCCGGCCACTCAATAATACAGAGCTCTCCGCTGTAAACATACTCTTCAAAGCCAATATCAAATGCCTCCGAGAGCTTGTCAATTCTATAGAAATCAAAATGATATACAGGTGACCCATCTGCCTTCAGATACTCGTTAATAATTGAGAATGTAGGGCTGTTCACTCCATCTACCACCCCCAAAACCTTACATAAAGCCTTGGTAAAGGTGGTCTTTCCCGCCCCCATAGAGCCGTAAAGTGCAATGACCTTATGACTGCCCACCAACTCCAAAAAGTTGGCCGCCGCTCTATCTATCTCCCTTAAACTCCTAAAAACGATTCTGTTTTGCATTCTTCTAAAATATTTGCCTTCAAAAAACTCAATGCAAATATAGAGATTATTCATCGCACACCGGGCCTGTCCAATCCTCATCCGCTCACAAGTTCGCTACTTGCGGCTGAGTATGCCCTTGTTGTTGCGGAGGGGTTATTTATCAGCCTAGGGTTCCTCCAAGCTTCACTTTCTAAAATATGATATATGAATTACTTTCAGATTGCTTATAGCCCCTTCATCTATCATCTCACTTTTTAGTTTCGAATAAAGCTCGGGGTTCTTATCTAAAAATGCTTTTTCAATTCTTTCATTAATAATTTCAGTCGGGAAGAGAAAATATTCATCCAATTTGTCAACACAAGCCGGTTTGAAAAGAATCGGTAAGTCCTTTAAAGGATGGTCATAAATTTTATTTTTACCTGCATCAAAGAAGTATGTTTTTATAACGTTTTTTGATATAGAGAGCTGATATAAATTATTATCCATTTTATTAAAACCGGCAATTTTAGTAAACAAATTCCGGGATTCACACAATTTTTTATACTCTGCAAAGTTTATATTTTTAACCGATTGATCTGTATTCATATCCTCAATGAATGCAAACTTTTCTGGAGAATTCATTGTTTTATTTAGTCTATAGATGGTATTAGAGTAGTTTGAGCTTAAAAAAAGTTCATCATCATAAATATTGAAGTGTCTTGGCGATATTACAGGATCCAAAGTAGGGCCATACTTGTTTTCAAAATATTTCAGTTCTCCCTTCTTGTTCAAAATAATATAATTAAACTGCTGCTGAGGATCTTTGTTCGAATCCAGAAAAATTCTGACATCTCCAAACTTAACAAATTCTACATATTTATTCTTTATTTGAACTGAGTTCTCGAAGTTTCCAATATGGTCATAAATTTTTATATCATTCATATCCAGAACTTCCAGTTTTTTTGAATCTTTATCAAAAGATATATCTAACGGCATAAGTATCTCTCCCGGTCCTCTTCCTTTTTTTATTTTCGTAAGATATTTACCATCCTTATGAAAAATTCTTACTGTACCGCCTAAAGACATTATGTAATAAAAATTCTCAAACACCTCTAGCCTTTGTAATCCCTCAAAATTTATGTATGCCTCAGGTAAATTTTCAAGCGAAATGATTTCAACATTATAGGAGTAGTCCGATTCGGAAAAAGGTAAGACATTATTCAAATTGTAGTCAATTGGTATCTTCATACCGGGATTTTCTGTTTTAAGGTTTTTACAACCAACTGTAATTACTAAAACTAAAATATAATTCAATATTGTTTTCATTCGTAAATATTTTATAATACCACAATTAAGAGATTAAAGATAATCAATTATTATAGTTCTCAACTCCCCCTATACTGAATCGCTTCGGCGAGGTGGGCGGTGGAGATGTGTTGGGAGTGGTCGAGGTCGGCGATGGTTCTTGCAACTTTCAATATCTTACCGTAGCCGCGGGCAGATAGGTTTAGCCTGGAGATGGCGGTGGCGAGGAGCCGGCTTTCGCCGGAACCAAGAGGGCAGTGCTTTTTGATTTCGGCCGGTGTAAGACCGGAGTTTGTGCAGGAGCGGCCGTCAAAACGCCTCTTCTGGAGCTCCCGGGCCGTGATTACCCTCTCCTTTATAACGGAGGTGCTCTCTGCCAAAGAATTGCTTAGCAGGCGCTCGCCGGGCACAGCGTTGACCTCGAGTCGCATCTCTATTCGGTCAAGTAATGGCCCGGATACCTTTGCAATATAGCGACTTACCATATGCGGCGAACAGGTGCACCTCCCGGCAGAATCGCCATAGTAGCCGCACGGGCAGGGGTTCATCGAGGCGAGAAGTTGAAAATTGCAGGGGTAGGTCACTTTGTAGT
>CAYGOE010000117.1:0-3202 GCA_964351405.1 uncultured Muribaculaceae bacterium
TAAGCTCTGTATGCTGTCTGTTTATATTGTATGCTACAACCTCAAGTGCATTAAGTAGAAGCGTCTGCCTCATTGTATTAAGATCTGAGCTGAGCGGGTTCATAATCTTAACAAGATTATCTTCCGGGAAGCTCTTTAACTTTGTATAATAGCCCCCTTTTGTGAGAGAGTTGTTCATCATCTCGTAAAAGCCGTTGTTAACAAGAAGATTTGCTGTAAGCTCCCTCACCCTTTCAGGGTCCGGCTTTACACCCGGTGCAAGCGATGCGCTCATCCTCTGAGGCAACTCGATATTGTTATACCCGTAGATTCTTAAAACATCCTCAACCACATCACACTCTCTTGTCACATCTACTCTGTAACCGGGCACCGAAATCTCCGCCCCTTCACTATTGTTGGTAACGACCTCATAGTCGAGACATTGCAGTATCTTTACAATCTCATCACCGCCAATTCTTTTGCCAATAAGATCTTTCATCCGCTCAAAATTCAAAGAGATCTTGGCTCTCTCAATTGGAGTAGGGTATTCCTTAACCATCTCACCCACAATTTTTGCCCCAGTAAGCTCCTGCAGCATAGAAGCTGCCCTCATCATCGCATAGGGAATAATCTCGGGATTTGCCCCCCTCTCATATCTGAATGAAGCATCTGTTTTGAGAGAGTGCCTCTTGGAGCTCTTTCGAATAGATACCGGGTTAAAATAAGCACTCTCCAGGAAAACAGCTGTTGTAGAAGCGGTCACTCCAGACCTCTCTCCGCCGAATACCCCTGCCAGGCACATTGGTTTTAGTGAATCGCATATCATAAGATCATCTGCACTCATCTCTCTTTTTACTCCGTCCAGAGTTGTAAAATTCTCTCCCTGCTTTGCTCTTCTCACAACCACCTTTGCCCCCTCTATCATATTGTAGTCAAATGCGTGAAGAGGCTGCCCCACCTCCTGCAGAATATAGTTTGTAATATCTACAACATTGTTAATCGGTCTTAGACCAACAGATCTTAATGCCTTTTGCAACCACTCGGGTGACTGCTCAACTTTTACATTTTCAAACGTGAGTCCATAGTATCTTGGAGCACCCTCTGGAGCCTCCAGCACAACTTGTGCAGGCTTAAGTGAGTTACCTCTTGTCAGAGACTCAAAGTCACTAACAGATGGGGTGTTAAAGGTTACCTTGTATCCGTGGTATTTAAGATATGCATAGAGATCCCTTGCAACTCCAATGTGTGATGCAGCGTCAATACGGTTTGGAGTGAGCCCTATTTCAAATACTGTATCACATTCAAGTTTAAGATAATCCTTTGCAGATGTACCAATTATTGACTCCTGCGGAAGCACCATTATTCCGTCGTGAGAGGTGCCAATTCCCAACTCATCCTCTGCGCATATCATCCCCATACTCTCAACCCCTCTTATCTTGGACCTCTTAATCTTTAAAACATCTCCGCCGGTGAAGGTTAGAGTGGTACCCACAGTTGCAACCAGCACCTTTTGCCCTGCAGCAACATTTGGTGCGCCGCACACAATTGAAAGCAGCTCTTCGTTTCCAATATTTACCTGAGTGAGGCTTAGCTTATCTGCATCCGGATGTTTGGAGCACTCGACAACCTCACCCACCACAACTCCGGCAAGCCCGCCGGGAATATCCTCTACCTCCTCCATTGCCTCAACCTCCAGCCCTATCGAGGTTAATATCTTTTCAAGCTCTGCCGGAGCAATATCGGTATCTATATACCTCTTAAGCCAATTATATGAGATTTTCATCCTATGAAATTATTATTCAAAATAGTTATTGTGATCTATTTTTGTACAGTAAAAAGTGACTCAACAAACTCTTTTTTGTTGAATACCTGAAGATCTTCAATCTTTTCACCCACTCCTATAAATTTTACCGGTATCCTGAATTGATCTGATATTCCTATTACCACACCACCTTTTGCAGTTCCATCCAGCTTTGTAACGGCAAGAGCGGTAACATCTGTAGCCTTTGTAAACTCCTTAGCCTGCTGATATGCATTCTGGCCGGTAGAGCCATCCAGAACAAGTAACACCTCGTGAGGTGCATCCGGAATAATCTTTCTCATTACATTACGAATCTTTGTAAGCTCATTCATAAGGTTGACCTTATTATGAAGCCTGCCGGCAGTATCAATCAAAACCACATCTATATTTTGTGATATTGCAGATGAGATAGTATCGAAAGCAACTGAGGCGGGATCCGCACCCATCTTCTGTTTAATAATTGGTACCCCTGCCCTTTCGCTCCATATTGTGAGCTGCTCCACAGCTGCTGCCCGGAAGGTATCGGCTGCACCAAGAATGACTGTTTTACCGGAAGCTTTTAACCTGGCAGCTAGTTTACCTATGGTTGTTGTTTTTCCAACTCCGTTAACGCCCACAACCATTATAACATAAGGTTTTATAGAAAAGTCAAACGGCTCCTCCTCTCTAAAGTTTTCATCAATATTTAACAGAGCCTCTATCTCCTCTCTTAGTATTACACTAAGCTCTGTGGAATTAAGGAACTTATCTCTTGAAACCCTCTCCTCCAACCGATCAATTATACGTAGTGTTGTCTCCACTCCGATATCAGAAGCAATAAGAGCCTCTTCAATATCGTCCAGAGTGTTTTCATCTACCTTGGATTTGCCGGCAACAGCTCTTGCAAGCTTTTCAAATATACCCGATTTTGTCTTCTCAAGCCCCTGCTCAAGAGCGCTCCTCTCCTGTTTTGATTTTGAACCGAAAATTCCGAAAATTGCCATAGTGAATTTTTAAACTTTCAAAGATACAAAAAAAGAGTGGCTAAAAGCCACCCTCTTTCAAAAATCTATTATTACAGCTTATTATTTCTTGCTGAAAAACTCCTTTACGCCATCAACCGGAATCATCTCCTCTTTGAACGCGTAAGAACCGCTACGGTCTGAACGAACCATACGAATGCATTTCACACTTGTCTTACCGGTTCCTTTTCCACCGCCGAATGTAGCAACTACTTTCTTTGCCATTTTATATCTTTTTTAAATTGTTCTTATTTAATCTCGCGATGAAGAGTAACTTTCTTCAAATAAGGATTGTATTTTTTACGCTCCAGGCGCTGGGTAGTATTCTTTTTGTTCTTGGTTGTTATATACCTGGAAATACCTGGTACACCACTCTCTCTTTGCTCGGTGCACTCCAGAATCACCTGAACCCTATTACCTT
>CAYGOE010000118.1:0-3178 GCA_964351405.1 uncultured Muribaculaceae bacterium
AATATAACGAATTTTATTAACAAAATAGGGTTATAACTACAAAATATTCAAAACAGGTTCAATTCTTCACACACCGGACCGAGAAGCCGTTGCGCTTGAAGTCGTTATAACGCGCGATGTTGGTGTTGGTGTAGTTTACGCCTCTTACCCAGGCTTTATCTGCACTGAACTCGGTGGAGCTCCACCAATCTGCACCGTAGGTCATACCCGCGAAGATACCTGTGTAGTAACGGTATCCGCCGGGGCGGGCCGTGAAGCCGGAGGAGTTTGTGGCTCCGGCATTTGGAGAGGCCCACTGCGTGGTTCCGGTGGTCTTGAGCTTGCCACTATTGCCGGTGAGCCCGCCCAGGTAATCTGTAAGGATTGTCCAATCTGCATCGGAAGGAACCCGCCAACCCTCCGGGCAAAGTTTGCCGGAGTTGACTGCGTGCCAGTTGTAGAGAGCACCATAGGTATCTTTGTTCGCCTCGTTATTGTTATACCAACAGAATGAGCCGGTTGTAGAGTTACTCCACCCCGCATCACTCGAGTTCAAGGTCATAGTACTCCTGTCGTTGTACCTGGTCACCTTGAGATTATTTTTGATCCAGATTTGAGTACCAATGGTAACAGTCTCATATTCGTTATTATCTGCATCTCTCATAATCACCGCCATTGGCGGGTAGAGAGTGTTAATCATAGCAATATCATCTGTAGAGAGAAACTGCCTCTGCACACTCCACGTAGAGCCATCCTTCTTGGTGATTGTCGGGTTGTTGTTCTTGGAGAAGGATGTAGAGCTGTAAAGCATTATTGACTGATAATCAAAAGCCTCCGGGGCGGCAGGAGTATTGATAGATTTTGTGAACTCATTAAAGTTGTGGGCATACTTCTCAATTATGTTTGCAGATACAATGTTTATAAAACTTCCCCTCCCCTTCTTGCTATGCTCGTGAAGCATCCCGAGCGCGTGGCAAATCTCGTGAATAACATTTCCCATTGTACCCCAGCTTGCCAGGCGAATATCCTGCCGCCCGCCAACCATACCCAAAAACGAAGAGCATCCGCTTGCATCATACACAAAATCAATATAGTTTGCCTCCCCCGTTCTCACCACAAACTCCAGATTCGAAACCTCTTTAATGGCATTGATCGCCTGAGTCACCCGCGACGGATTCGGGAGACTATGGTTGATATTGTAGTAGATACGATTATTTGGCCAGTGCCTTGTTTGCAGATTGAGCCCCGCACCCTTTGTCGCAATCCCGGACGACTGCCCGGCAACGCCTTGCGACTGTCCTGCAACGCCAGTAGACTGCCCGGCAACGCCTTGTGATTGTCCTGCACCCCCCCACGACTGCCCGGAAACACCCTGCGACTGCGGTGCGGCCAGAATAATATCTCTCTGATATATATAGAAACCATTGATGAGCTCGCAAGTGACGCTCTCACCATCAAGAGTAACTGCAGATGTATTCCCGGCCGAAGCAGGAAACATCTGCTCTGCTCCAATCAAAACATCTGTAGTTTTTGTAGTGAACGAACTCGCTGTTCCGTAAGATATACCCGCAGAATTTGTGGCATAAGCCCGCACATAATAGGAGGTGTTGGGAGCAAGCCCGGTAATAACGCTGGTAAAACTTCCTGTACCCGAACCATCTGTAGTTTTAGACCCCGAAGTGGTAGGATTTTGATCTGTCCCCCAGCAGATACCCCTGGAGGTAACCGCAGCCCCCCCATCGCTCGCCACACTCCCCCCGTTCTTTGCAGAGGTAGTGGTAACATCTGTAACAGCAGTTGTTGTCACAGACGGAGCACTCTTAACCGGCTCGTTATCCGGCGGCGTTTTTGTGCACCCTGCCGTTATAAAATAGAGCGACAACAGCACAATTAACAATGAGTTATTAATTCTTGCAGACATAGCTTTAAGTTTAAATTTTAGGAAATCTGCACTAAATAAAAAAAAATAACTCACCACGATGTCAAAATTTAATGCCAAATGTGTGAATTTTATGAATATTGAAAGAGATATTGGAAATCAAATAACAAAGCAGATTTTTTTTGCAAATTCACTTTTAAATCGTAAATTTGCAAATAAACCAGCCAAAATGATTGATAGAATTTTGAATACCAAGCTATTAGAATTGGTTAAAAAATATCCAATTGTAACACTAACCGGGCCGAGGCAGTCAGGTAAATCAACTCTACTACAGAACTCTTTCCCGGATTATCAATATGTCTCACTGGAAGATACCGATTTAAGACTTTTAGCAACCGAGGATCCACGCGGATTTTTAATGACATATAAAGATAAAACCATTATTGATGAAGCTCAAAGAGTTCCATCACTCTTCTCTTATATTCAAACCCACACCGACGCTCAGAAAAAAGAGGGGATGTATATTTTAGCAGGATCTCACAATTTTCTGCTAATGGAAAGCATAAATCAATCATTGGCAGGCAGATCTGCAATCCTGCGCCTGTTACCATTTTCACATCAGGAGATGAAAAATGGAGGAATTCTTCCAAAATCTACCAACGAAGAGATATTTTTTGGAGCTTATCCCAGACTTTACGACAAATCAATTGCCCCGGAAGATTTCTATCCACATTACATTCAAACCTACGTTGAACGTGATGTCCGTATGATCAAGAATATAGGAGATTTAAGCAAATTCATCCGATTTCTAAAATTGTGTTCCGGACGGATAGGTCAACTTCTCAACCTATCTTCATTAGCCAACGAATGCGGAATATCTGTATCTACAGCTACTGTCTGGATGTCGTTACTCGAAGCAAGCTACATTATTTATCTGCTTAAGCCAGACCATAATAACTATGCAAAGAGATTAGTTAAAACACCAAAGCTTTACTTTTACGACACCGGAATAGCTTGTTCACTTTTAGATATCAGATCTCCCGAACAGCTTTCAACTCATTACCTGCGGGGCGGATTATTTGAAAATTTAGTTATCAACGAATTTATCAAAGCTTCGCTCAACAAAGGCCGGGATCCAAACATAACATTTTGGAGAGATAGCACAGGAAATGAAGTTGATCTAATTCAAAGAGTTGCAGGAAAACAATCTGCTTACGAAATAAAATCATCCGCCACTTACTCCAAAGAATTTTTCAAAGCAATATCCAAATGGGCAAAACTTTCCGAAACACCCCCAAACCGCTGCTTTACAATCTATAA
>CAYGOE010000119.1:0-3168 GCA_964351405.1 uncultured Muribaculaceae bacterium
GGTAGCTCTGCAACCTCATCCAGAAAAAGGGTACCTCCGTCTGCAACCTCAAAATAGCCTTTTCGGGTTTCGAAAGCGCCGGTGAAAGAGCCCTTTTCGTGACCGAACAGCTCCGAGTCTATTGTCCCCTCCGGAATGGCTCCGCAGTTTACGGCTATATATTGGTTATGTTTTCTTGGACTATTAATGTGAATTATCTGAGGGATAACCTCTTTCCCAACTCCACTCTCTCCTGTAACCAGTACAGAAAGGTCTGTTCCGGCAACTTGTACGGCAACCTCAAGCGCTCTGTTAAGTGCCTGATTATCGCCGATAATATCAAATCTTAGTTTAATCGATCGTAAATCCATAACATACAAAAATAGATAAAATTTATACCTTTGGGAAATTTTAAAAGGGTAAAAATGAAATTTCTGGCAATAATTCCTGCAAGATATGGATCTACCCGGTTTCCGGGAAAACCTCTTGCCGATATAGGGGGCAAACTGATGATTAAACGGGTCTATGAGCAGTGCTGTAAGGTCTTTAATGATGTGTATGTTGCAACTGACGACCAGAGGATTCTGGATGCTGTTGAAAATTTCGGTGGGAGAGCAGTTCTCACATCACCTGACCACCCTAACGGTACCAGCAGAGTTCTGGAGGCGATGTACAAAATTGAAACCCTCTTTGGAGAGAAGTGTGAGTGTGTAGTTAATATCCAGGGAGATGAGCCGTTCATTGAACCAACACAAATAAGGGAACTTATCTCTTGTTTTGATGCCGGCAAATCCGGACAGAGCCCACAGACTCAGGTTGCAACTCTTGCAAAAAAATTTTTACCGGGAGAGGATATCTTTAACCCCAACACACCCAAGGTGGTTTTTGGTAAAGATGGGGCTGCTCTCTACTTTAGCCGATCTCCGATTCCTTTTGTAAGAAATAGAGAGAAAGAGAGTTGGGCAAGCGACTATCCATTCTTCCGCCACATAGGTCTATATGGCTACAGGCGTGAGACTTTGATAAAAATTGCAAACCTTGAGCCAACTCCGCTCGAGAGTGCAGAAAATCTGGAGCAACTCCGGTGGCTGGAGAACGGAATACGCATAGTGGTGGCCGAAACATCATTTGAATCACACTCTATAGACACCCCGGGAGACATTGAACTTTTAAGGGTAAAAGGGGTTATTTAATTAGTGTCCTTAACTTTTTTTATATATATTTGCAGTTACGGTTTCCAATAATAAACAGAGAAAAGTATTAAACAACTAAATATGCCTTAGAATGAAAAAAAACCTTTTTAAAATTTTAGCGGTTGCCATCCTTGGATTATCAGTGATGTCCTGCAGCAATCCTTCGAAGATGGCGAAAAATGCTCAACTGGTAACGATTGAGAGTAATCCCAAAATTCTTGAGGTAGTTGCTGACGAAATTACAGCAACCTACACAATGAACTTTCCGGACAAATATTTCCACGCAAGAGCAATTCTTGAGGTAGTTCCTGTATTAGTTTATATTGGTGGCGAGGTTGCAGCTCCTGTTCAAAAATTACAGGGAGAGAAAGTTACAGACAACTTCCAATCAATTTTTGCGATGGGTGGTAAAGTAAGTAATACTGTAAAATTTGCTTACAAACCAGGAATGGAGAAATCTCATCTTGAACTAAGAGTTGCTGTTTGGAACAAAGAGAAGAGGTATGACTTTCCTGCTCCTTACAAACTTGCAGATGGTGCAAATACCACCTACAAACTTGTTCACGCAGATGGTGAAACAGCAATTACTTCAAATAATTACAAGAAAATTCTCACCGAAAAGAAAGAGACTCAAATTCTCTACACAATCAACAGCCACATTGTTCGTCCTAAAGAACTTACAAAAGCAGAGATCAAAGAGTTTGAACAATTCCTTGCAAATATTGAGAAGGATGAGCGCAGGTCTGTAAAGAGTACTGATATCGTAGCCTATGCTTCACCTGACGGCCCTACTCCACTAAACGCTAAACTCTCGGACAAAAGAGGTGAGACAGCAAAAGGTGCTTTTGACAAAATAACTAAAAATATTCCTGTTGGTGCTCCGATTAACATATCAACAATTGCAGAGGACTGGGATGGGTTCCAGGAGTTAGTAGCTGCCTCAACAATTCAGGACAAAGAGCTTATTCTTCGTGTTCTCTCAATGTACAGCGACCCTATGGTTCGCGAGCGTGAGATCAAAAATATGTCTAAAGTGTTCAAAACCCTTGCAGATAAAATCCTTCCGGAGCTAAGAAGAGCAAGAGTTATCACAAACATAGACTACACAAACTACAGTGACGAGGAGCTTAAACAACTTGCGGCAACAAATGTAGAGATTATGGATCTTGAAGCGCTTCTATATACAGCTGCTCTGGTTAAAGAGTATGATACAAAAGCAATGCTTTACAAGAAAGCCGGTGACAAATTCAAATGTGACCGCGGCTACAACAATCTCGCAGCTATCGCTTTAGCAGAAGGCAAACTTGCAGATGCAAAAGTTGCTCACGCAAAGGTTACAAACAAAACGTCTCCATTCTATTACAATAATGCAGGTGTTATCGCTCTTCGTGAGAAGGACTATAAGACAGCTACAGATATGTTCAACAAATCTTCTCTCAAGGAGGCCAAAACAAATCTTGCAATTATTGACATCCTTAACGGAAAATACACCGATGCAGTTGCTAAACTTGCCGGCACCAAAAACGAAAACGAAGGTCTTGCATACATCCTTACAAACCAACTTGAGAAAGCATCTGCAGCGATTACCTGCAAATGTCCTCACGCATCTTATATGAAAGCAATTATTGCTGCCCGTCAGGGTAAGATGACAGATGTTGCTAAGCTTCTTGAGGTTGTTTACAAAAACGAGGCTCTTAAAGCTCGTTCACAAAACGACATTGAGTTCGCGAAATTCAGGGAGTAATTATCCTTTAGAGATTAAATTCCCCATCAAAAAAGAGAGGCTGCCAATAAAAGGGCAGCCTCTTCTGCTTGGAAAAGCTCATCAAGCGCAACGCCTCCATTTGGTCGTTGACCGGTCCTTAGCCTATTCCGTACTAAACACCTTGTAATGACTAAAGTTTCCACGTAACTTTTTGATCCTCGGGAGTTTTTTGCATAATACACATATTGTGATATATAGTTCTTGTCAACTCCATCCCAAACGCAAAGTCAT
>CAYGOE010000120.1:0-2958 GCA_964351405.1 uncultured Muribaculaceae bacterium
GCAGAGGGGTGCTTCACCTTTCTGTTTTGATAGAGACAATGCGTCGCGAAGGATTCGAGATACAGGTAGGCCAGCCTAAAGTGCTGGATAAGAATTTAAACGGAATTCGTTGTGAACCGGTAGAGCATCTCACAATAGACCTTCCGGAAGAGCTGGTGGGAAGAGCTATTGAGATGATTACCAGAAGAAAGGGCACTTTACTACATATGGAGCACAGGGCAGAGAGGGTGCACCTGGACTTTGATATTCCTGCAAGGGGATTGATTGGCCTCAGAAGTAATCTAATGACTGCAACTCAGGGTGAAGCTGTTGTTTCACACAGATTTAAAGGCTATGAGCCATTTAAGGGAGAGATTGAGAAGAGAACGAACGGATCATTAATTGCGATTGAAACAGGTATTGCAATTGCATATTCAATGGATAAACTTCAGGACAGAGGGCGCTTTTTTATCCATCCAGGTGAGGAGATTTATGGTGGTCAGGTTGTGGGAGAGAACACAAGAGGGGACGATATTGGAATCAACCTTTGTAAAACAAAGAAATTGACTAATGTACGAGCCTCCGGAACAGACGATAAAGTTGTACTTCCGCCACCTGTCGAGTTCTCTCTTGAGGAGGCTCTGGAGTACATCCAGGAGGATGAGCTGGTAGAGGTTACACCTAAGTCAATACGTCTGAGGAAGATATATTTGGACGAGAACGAAAGAAAGAGAAGAAAGGGATAACAGGGGTTGTTAGTTAAAAAAAATAGATTAACTTTACGGGCTCATTTCCTTTATGATTAAAGTAAGTAACAGAGACTATATTATCCCGATAAAAGGGATGTCAATTGGTAAACACAGTTTCGATTTTTCAATTGATAATAGTTTCTTTGAAGAGTATGAAAACAGAGATATTCTCGGTGCAGATTTAAATATCTCACTGGATATTGAGAGGAGTACATTGCTTATTGAGATAAAGGCATTGATTGAAGGAGTGGTAAGAACAGAGTGCGACAGATGTTTGGATGAGTTGGAGCAGAGACTGAAGAGTGAGGCAAAACTGATTGTTAAGTTTGTCAAAACTGTACAGGAGGAGGACAACGAAGAGGTTTTAACATTAGACCCCAACGCGAGTGAGCTTAACCTCAAGCAGTTTTTATATGACTATATTTGTTTGGCTCTGCCCATTCAAAGAGTACACAACGAGGGAGATTGCAATCCCGAAATGATAAGAAAATTAGGAGCTTACAGCCGAAGCACTGTTCAGGAAGAGGATTCCGGATCTCCGTTCGGGAAGCTCAAATATTTGTTGAACTAATAGATTGATTGTATTAATATTGTAAACATTATAGACAATGGCACATCCGAAACACAGAATTTCCAAGCAACGCAGAAACAAACGCAGAACTCACTATAAAGCAGAGCTTCCTACACTCGGAACCTGCTCAAATTGCAGTGCAGCTGTTTTGTATCACAGAGTATGCCCAGAGTGTGGTTACTACAGGGGGCGACTTATCATAGAAAAAGCAAACGGTTAGTTCTTAATTTTACTTCTGGGCGACAAGTCAAGAATATCTCAGATATCGATGCATTCGGGACAAATATTCCGAGCTGCAACTGTTTGAAAATTTTAAAGAGAATCACCTATGAATGTTAAGAGTAGAGCTATAATAACTGCAATAGAGGGTTATGTTCCGGAATTTATTCTGGATAACGAGATGCTCTCAAAGATGGTAGATACTACCGACGAATGGATAATGTCCAGAATCGGAGTTAAAGAGAGAAGAATATTAAAAGAGGATGGTCTTGGAACCTCACATCTTGGTGAGATGGCCGTTAAAAAGCTCCTTAAAAAGACAGGCATAAAACCGGAGGAGATAGATATGCTTCTTTGTGCAACAGTCTCTCCCGATATGATGTTTCCCGCCACAGCAAATATTATTTGCGATAAGACAGGTATAGCCAATGCCTGGGGTTATGATATAAACGCAGGCTGCTCCGGCTTTATCTTCTCGTTTGAGACAGCAGCCGCCTTTATTGAAAGTGGCAGAGCAAAAAAACTGATTCTTGTAACAGGAGAAAGGATGTCATCCATCACCGACTACACAGACAGAACCACCTGCCCACTTTTTGGTGATGCAGCTGTTGCTATGCTCATTGAACCTACCCAACAGGAGGATTTGGGTCTTTTAGACTCTATACTTCACGTAGATGGCGTCGGGAGACACTATCTCTATCAAAAGGCTGGAGGCTCTATGTACCCTGCAACAGAAGAGAGTGTGAAAAATCGGGAACATTTTGTCTATCAAGATGGTCAAACAGTATTCAAATATGCAGTAAGCCGTATGGCAGATGTCTCGGTTGAACTGATGGAGAAAAACAACATAACATCCGAAGATATTACCTATCTTATTCCTCACCAAGCTAATATGAGAATAATAGAGGCTACGGGCAAGAGGATGGGTTTGCAGAAAGAGAAAATTTTGATTAATATTGAAAAATTCGGCAATACAGCAGGTACCTCAATACCTTTGGTAATGTGGGATTTTGAAAAGAGGTTTAAAAAGGGAGACATTGTAATTATGAGTGCCTTCGGGGCAGGATTCACCTGGGGATCTATGTATTACAAATGGGCTTACGATCCAAAATAGCATAATGGTCCCATAGTTCAAGGGATAGAACGGAAGTTTCCTAAACTTCAGATTCGCGTTCGAGTCGCGGTGGGACTACCACAAAGGCTGCCTGAAAAGGCAGCCTTTGTGCTTAAACGCCACAATAAAACTCCCGCGCAGAAATTTTGATCTGCTAGTATTTTGTGAAAGTAGCTGTATAACAGGTATATATGATTCTTAATTTGCTAAAATCCAACAACTGCGTTTTTCAACTATCTCATAATTAGATCTTTTCACAGAACACTGCCAGTAACTAAAGTTCCCCACGTGCTTAACTCGCATATTAACAACAGCTAACGAGGTGT
>CAYGOE010000121.1:0-2893 GCA_964351405.1 uncultured Muribaculaceae bacterium
CTTGAGTAAATGCTTTGGAGTCTCCCCACTCATTCCATCCAATCTCAATACCCATCCTGGCAAGACTATTTTCAAGCTTTAATTTTGATTCAGAAGCATCATCTTTAACATCGGGCTTCTTCTCAAAATTATGATTGCTACTCTTTATCACGGAAGGTGTAATATTGGGCATAATGATATTTGCACCTGCAAGTACTGCTCTCTCCCTACCGAACGGGGCAATTACCTGCATTGAGTTTGTTGCAGCAATATTAATTTTTGGCATCATATGCCTTAAAAGTGCAACCATCTTGAGCGACAGATCCAGAGTTTGGTTCTCGGTAATCAATTTACCCATAGGAGTATCCGGGTGCTTAAGATATGGCCCCATTCCAACCATATGGATACCGATATTTTTCATAAAGAGCAAATCATCTGCAAGATCTGATGTTGATTGATATGGCATACCTATCATTACTCCTGAACCTGTCATAAAACCAATCTCTTTAAGCTCCATTATTGATTGAACTCTTCTTTCCCAAGAGTGATGATGGTTTTTAGGGTGAATTTTTGCATATAAATCTGGGTTTGAGCTCTCAATTCTGAGCAGGTACCTGTGCGCTCCTGCATTAAACCACTCCTGATATATCTCCTTGGGCTGCTCTCCCAAAGATAGAGTTATGCCTAACATTCCACCGGAGACCTCTTTTATTGCCTTTATGAACCTGGTTACCTTGTTCTGATACCTTTTACTGCCTCTCTCGCCGGCCTTGAGTACAATCGAACCATAACCGGACTCCAAGGCAATTTTTGACGCCTCAATAACCTGAGCATCTGTTAATTCGAAACGTTTTAAACTGCTATTAAGTTGTCTGATTCCGCAGTAGTAACAGTTTTTAGTGCATATGTTGGATATCTCTATCACACCTCTTAAATAGACCTTTTTCCCGATACTCTCTGCCTTTATCCTGTAGGCACTTTGAATCAGTTCGTCAATTTTATTGGAGTCTCTCTCTTGTAAGCAGGCTACCAATTCCTCTTTTGTACAATCATTAGAGAGACTCAATTTTTTCTCCGACGTGGTCTTAATGCTATCTGTATAGGAGTTGACAATTGCCGCTGAATTTGAATCTGAATCATATAAAGAGTCTCTGCTTCTGCCGTAACTTGAATTTGATTCTGTTACAATGCTGGTGTGGGTACTGAACTTGCTCTCTGACATTATCTTCTTGTATATTTTCGAATCTCTAACAGCTTAAATCGTTATCCAAACTTACTAAAATTTCTCTACAATAATTCTAGATTCAAACAATTATGTATCAAAAAAGTATTTTTCTATTACAAATGTAAATATTTTCCAATTAAATTATGGAGATATCATCTATAATTATAGCTTTGGCTCAACTTAAATTGAGCCTCAAACTCTTCAAAGAATTGTTGGGTGCAAAAATAGTTAATACCCTAAATTATAATTATTTCTAAAAACTAAAACTGTAATAAAAATGAAAAAAGAGTCAAAAAAAATTGTAGGATGGACAATATTTGTCATAATTATGGTGCTTCTATTTATTGTTATTAAGAACTGGGATGGATTTATAAACGGATTTAATACCGTCTAGATAGTCATATGGTCTTATCTCAAGCTCCCGCCATAGTTTTGCGGTCCATCTCCAGTGTTGGTAAAAAAGCTGCACAATGAGAGGTATTACAATAAGTGCCAAAACACCAGCATCGCTATACTCTAAAACTACAAACATCAATAATACTGCTATCAAAGCCGTTATAGACTGAGACTTGTAATGAGGTACTTCATTTCTGCTAAGCAGTACAGAGGTGGAGAGCTGGGTCAAAGACTCCAACATAGAAGAGAAAAAGAGCAATATCATCAATCCGATTGGTAAAAGCGGAGTTGAACTACCAATAAACTCGAGTGCCGGAGCCCCCGCGAATAGAACAAATGCTGTCACTCCAAGAAAGATAATGATTGCTATTATTTGAGCCTTTATAAAAATCCTCTTAACCTCAGTTATGCTTTTCTTGATCTGCTCTCCTGTGAGTTTTGGATAGTATGTTGCAAACCAAACAGCAGAAAGAGTAATTGTAATGTCTGTAATCTGCTTGGTAATTCCGTAAGATGCCATTGTTGTCAATGGGATAAAAAGCGCCCCCATTATTGCAAGCATCCTGTTTGTAAATATCCAGCTTAAACTTGCTAACCCGTTCTTATAAGCTGTGTTGAAGAGTGTCTTTATTATCGATTTCCAATTGTAAAATTGAATATTATATACATCTGAGTAATCTGATGCACGGTTCTCTTCAGAGTGTAAATTTCTTAAGTTGTCTCTCGTTTCGGTGTCATAAAATGCTCGTCGGGCAAGATATCTGTTTATTATAGTTGCCACGCTCTGCCCGATTATCATTGAGATTATTCCTAAACCTGAGATAAGTAGTATTGAGGAAATTACAATATGCACAGATTGTGAGAAGACAATAATCTGCCTTGAACGTTTAATCATTCCTCTTCCAACCAGAGCAGCATCGTAATAGTAAGTAAAAAACTGGTAACACAGGAGTACTCCGTAAGTGTACCAAGCTATGCGCGCTGCATTGGCATCTCCTGCAAAGCCCTCCATCAACTGCTCAATGTACCACACACCACCTGTAAAGAGAAGCACCAGGAGAGTGGCTGCAACGTAGCCGTAGAAGTGACTCATCGCCTTTAAAAGCTCTTTAAGAAGAGGATATGTTACTCCTCTGTTCTCCCGTACAGGTGAAAATCCCTCTTTTTCAAGTTTGTTTGCTCCGGAGTAGATGTAGGTTACAGCTCTGGAGAAGGTTTGAAAAAATCCGAAATCCAGCAGATAGATCATAGAGTTAAGACCAATCATCACACTCCATAACCCAACCTCCTCCT
>CAYGOE010000122.1:0-2885 GCA_964351405.1 uncultured Muribaculaceae bacterium
GCTCGATTTCTGGCCGGAATCATATCCCACTTTGGTTTGGAGAGAACAGTTGTGCTTGTAGCCACCTCCGGAGATACCGGCAGCGCTGTGGCAAACGGCTTCCATAATGTTCCGGGCGTAGATGTCGTTATTCTCTACCCATCTGGAAAAGTGAGCAAAATTCAGGAACAACAACTCACAACCCTGGGCGGCAACGTCACCGCTCTTGAGGTCAACGGAACCTTTGATGACTGCCAACGGATGGTGAAAGAGGCATTTGCAGATACTTCACTCCGTAAACGGCTCAATCTCTCATCTGCCAACTCAATCAACATCGCCCGCCTCCTCCCCCAATCATTCTACTACTTCTACGCAGCCGCCCAACTTGCAACCCGTGATTCCCAATTGTCCGGCGTGCCGTCTCATCTCTCCGGCAGTAGATCTCACCTGTCCGGAGGGCCATCTAACCTCTCCAGCAGTACATCTCACCTCTCCGGCAGTACATCTCACCTTTCCGGCAGTACATCTCATCTGTCCGGAGGGCCATCTAACCGGGCCTACCAACGGCCACTTCTGTTTTCGGTGCCAAGCGGCAACTTCGGGAACCTCACCGCCGGACTCTTCGCAATGCAGATGGGACTCCCGGTCCACCGCTTTATTGCCGCAGTAAACTCCAACGACATCTTTCCCAACTATCTGCTAACTGGCAAGTTCGAGCCAAAACCATCTATCCCCACCCTCTCAAACGCAATGGATGTAGGCAACCCAAGCAACTTCGCCCGCATTCAGTCCTTGTTCGGCAATGCCGCCGCCGCCGGTAAAGTAATCTTTAGCCACTCCTACTCCAACCAACAAACCCTGGACGCAATCCGTGAGATATACACCCAACACGGCTATCTGATGGACCCCCACGGCGCCGTCGGCTACCTCGCCCTCCAGGAATATCTGCACCAACAAGGTAGCTCACACAAGGCGGACTGCTCAACCCAAACTAGCAGATTACACCAAACAAGCAGATCATATGAGCTAGGCGGTTCATATCAGCCAAGCGGATCAAACCAGCCGAATGGCTTCAATTCCATCATATTAGAGACAGCCCACCCGGCCAAATTTGCCGAAACTGTCAAGCGCGCAACCGGAGTCGAAGTTAAAATACCCGACTCTCTTGCAAGATGCCTAAAACTAAAGAAGATCAGCAAAAAAATGCATCTCTCGGAGTTTTTTGCATCATATTATATATCTGCATTTTAAATTAGCGGACTTTGCGGTTATTTGATTTTTAAAAAAGTTATTCATCTAAATATCTGCACTTTCGAAAAAACTCCTAGGGGATGAAATTTTGTCATCTCTTTTTTACTATTTTTACATAACGGAATTTTTACCTCTTTTAAGAGGTATTGATTTCATAAAACAATTAATTATCAAAGATTTGTGGAGGGAGATATGGAGAAGAGTGGTGTTTCGTCATTTAATTTGACGTCGGGGAAAAAAGAGGCAAAATCTGCCTGCAAAAAAAATCAGAGATCACAATCCGGTTATTTTCATGTTTGGGCCAGAGGCAATTGTCGTTTTACTGTGTTTCACGATGAAGAAGATTTTCTTGGATTCTTAACTAGGTGCAATAAATATGCTATTAACTATGAATCAAAAATCACATCATTTGTTCTAATGGATAATCACGTACACCTACAAGTTTACACCCAAAATCTTAAATCGTTTATAAGTGCTTTATTGATTAGTTTCTCACAATGGTTAAATAAGAGAAAAGGGCTGACTGGCAGTTTGTTTCAAAGTCCCTTTTCTAGCTCTCAAATTTATTCTGCAGATATTCTAGAGCGCAATATTCTTTATATTCTTACAAACCCAGTAAGAGCAGGCATCTGTGAAAGTATAAAAAATTATCCTTGGAGCTCTTATCATTCTTATAAGCCAGATTTTTTGAATCCGCTTCATAAATATATCAAAGTTGATACTACAGTTATGAAATCTTTTTTTACTTCATTGACTGAACTTGACAAGAGGGCGAATGAATTTATTTGGAATACAGATTGTAAAACTAAACAGATTCTGTTCAATAATCATACTAAGCCTACATTTATAGACCACGATTTTGAGATGAGTATCGAGAATTTTCGAACTGAAGAATCTACTAGGAGTAACACAACAAATTGGCATAAAATTCCTGATTATGAAATTAGCCGATATTTAAAGACACTCCTCCGAGAAAGAAATCTTACTGAAATTTCAAAAGAAGAGTTTGTGAGAATCGTTAAAACCCTAAAGTACCAGGGAAACGCAACTATTCAGCAAATCGCATCATTAACTCACGAAAGTTATGGAGATATTAGACGATTTATCAATCTCCCATAGTTGTATCCCTGGGAGTTTTTTACAAAACACTATCTTTCAATACTTTAATTTAAGTGGCTTAGTGTTTTTGCCATAGTCATAAAAGTTATATATCTCTATTAGAGCAATGTGCAAAAAACTCCCAGGGATGTCTAAAGTTCCCCACGTGCTTAACTCGCATATTAACAACAGCTAACGAGGTGTTTGTCGTCATTTTTTGTTTCCAACCTCAATTCTGATTTGGCCGCATTCATCTCAGAGCTATAGTGCCAAACATCAGATTTTAACCTACTTACACCAAATACGCTATATGTAATAATTCCCTGATATTAAGCAAATTGGCACTACAACTCTGAGATAAAACTCTCCCGCGAAGCGGTAAACACACCTGCGCAGCAGACCGCATCATTGGGAGTTTTTTGTAATTAGTTGTAATTCAAAGATGTAATCCAGATGAATTTGCGTTTGGGATGGAGTTGGGAAGGACTATCTATCATAATATGTGTATAATACAAAAAACTCCCGAGGATCAAAAAGTTATGTGGGGGACTTCAGCA
>CAYGOE010000123.1:0-2852 GCA_964351405.1 uncultured Muribaculaceae bacterium
AGATAATACGGCCTTGGATAAGGATCTCCCAGTACCTCTGTAATTTTGAGAAGAGTGTGTATAGCGGTTAAACAGTACCACTCATAGCGGTCTAATCAGTACCATGTCTAGCGATTGTAACAGTACCATTTTATCAGGCTGTTTTTCGAAGTAAAATTAGTATTAATTATTTATATTTTTATTTCTCATTGTATTTCCATCAAGTTCTATCCGATGGGCATTGCTGGTTATTCTATCCATAATTGCATCGGCTATAGTTGGCTCGTTAATATATTCGAACCATTTATTTACAGGTAGCTGTGATGTTATGATAACAGACTTCCTTTCAAAGCAGTCTTCAAGTATTTGTAAAAGAGCTAGTCTGGTATTTGTTGTCAGTGGCTGTAACCCAAAGTCATCAAAGATAACAAGGTCGTTTTTCTCTATCTGGTTGATTACTTTGATGAACGAACCGTCAATTTTAGACAGTTCTATCTTTTCTATAAATTTGTTCATTGCAAGATAAATTGTCCTTATTCCAAAGTGACAGGCCTGTCTGCCTAGGGCGCATGCCAAAAAGCTTTTCCCGCATCCGGTTTTTCCCGTTATTAAAAGATTTTCTGCTCTTTTCACAAAAGAACAGTCGGAAAGAGAAAAAACAGTTTCCTTTGAGAGGTTTCTTTCTGTTGAACACTTAATGTTCTCAAGGGTTGCATTGTATCTGAGTTTGCTCGTTTTGAGATACATCGTGGTTTTCTTGCTTGATCTTTCCTGAAGCTCGGCTTCTGTAAGTCTTGCCATAAAATACTCAATTGAAGGTCTTTCCTGCACTGGTAAAGATAAGGCAGATGTAAAAACAGAAGCCATACCATTTAGCCTAAGTGAATGAAGTTGGTCCAGTGTTGCTTGATTGTTCATATATCGATTTATTGTTAATTATAGTTTTCGGCTCCTCTGATGTTTGTATGTTCCGGCAAACGATATTCACACGCTTGTGTAGCATGGTTTTCGAGGTTCTTTTCTAATATGTTCTTAACGATAGTGTATGAGACTGTCGATCCTTGTCTGGCCCTGCTGCATGCAGCTTCTACTCTTTCTGAAGCGTACCTGTTGGTCAGCCTTATCAATCCCAGACAAGAGTTGTAGTTCTGTTGCATAAACATTCCTGTTTCCAGGATACTTTCTACAACAGATCTCGTACAAGGTCCAATTTCAGCAGCCTTTCTCAGATAATACTCTGCGTTGTACTCTTTACTCTTTTTATATGCCCTGTGATGTTCCGGCATATGTTCGAGGATTGTTGTATAACCACCCTCTGCATACTCCCGTTTGTGGCAGGATATGCGGGTTAATCCAACATATATTTCCACATCCTCACAGTCATAGGACAAAACTGCCTCTTTGCCTATATATTGATAAGGAACGCTATAATAATGTTTGTCCTCATTTAACTGTACATGGTAGGTCACATTGATTTTAAATTGCTTACGATACCGGAAAACAAACATATCTTCCGGAAGTTGCCGCAGAAAAGGCTTTTCCTCTGCAAGGAATCGCTGAAGCCTGCTGTGCGTCCGTCCCTGCATTATCCTGTTGTTATGGTCAGACACCAGCTCCATTATAAGTGTGTTCAAGGTCTCTATCGTGTATGGCTTTTCATTTCGGAGTCGAGCATAGACTCTCTGATAAACAATGTTTACATGGCTCTCAACACTGGCCTTGTCCTTGGGCTTTGCTACACGGGCAGCTATTAATGTAGTATTGTAATGGACACTCCATTGAGTTGCCGCATCTGTAAAGGAGGGCTCATATCTATCCGTTCGCCTAACCCATTGGGACATATTGTCGCTTTTAATACTTTCCGGAACGCCCCCGATAAAATTAAGGCATATACTTAAAGCATGGTAAAAGTATTCCTGCTTTGCACTCCTTAGTGCCATGACAAAAGTGTAACCGCTGTAGGGAAGGGTGCATATCAGCACCGGGCACTCTTTTCTTTCACCGGAAGAGCGGTCAAATATGTAAAGGGGATCTCCCGCAAAATCGACCTGTAGCTCATAACATGGTGTGTGTTGATTATGATAGGAGCTTTTCTTATTATCCAGATAATGATTTAGATAATGCTTGAATTGAGTGTACTCATAACCTTCCGGATTTTCTTTCCTGTATTCTTCCCACAACAATAACTTTGTAACTCCGATTTTACTAAGCTCTTTTGCATAATCTGGAAGTCGTTCTGACAATAAATCATATGATGGTGACCTCTTTTCAAATGAAACACTACTGTTAGTAAGAAGATTTGATAATCTCTCATCATCAAGGCTTAGAAGCTCGTCATAGAGCAAATTAAAGGATTTTACCTTGTTTATGTAACCGGAAGCTACGTTCCTGCCCATCTTCAACTCAGTACAAATCGATCGTTGAGAATGTCCCCGTTCCAATAACTGAATTAGTCTTCGTAATCTTAACATACAAACTGTTTTGTTGGCCATAACTTCCTTTGTTTAAAATAATAAACAAAGATATTTATGACTTTTTCGAAAACAGCCTGATCGATGATTTTTGTGGTACTGTTTGCTCCGCTACGAGTGGTACCGTTTAGACCGCTACGAGTGGTACCGTTTGCTCCGCTACTCTGGTATTGTTTGGTGCGCTATATTCAAGAAGAGCCTCCTTTCCGGCGACAGAGGTGATCATTGCACTGTATAAAGAGCCTCTGCCATTTGTAATTGTGATTATGTCACCAGGCTTGTTTCTCAAAACCTTAATGCAGTGTGTTGTCTCCTCAGCCCCAAGGGTTGCCGTTTGACCATTAATTATATTTGCAAAAAAGAGTTCCATATTAAAGACAAATATATTTAAAAAGGTTATTT
>CAYGOE010000124.1:0-2740 GCA_964351405.1 uncultured Muribaculaceae bacterium
TCACAGGGGGATCTCTACATATGAACATACTGCCTACAGAAATCAGCCCAAATGGCTGCTACCTATAGAGTTGAGAAGAGCAATTCCGGAAATCCCCCTCATCTGCGACCCAAGCCATATAGCCGGGGCAAGAAAGTATCTGCTTGAGATTTCACAGAAGGCGATGGACCTAAATTATGACGGGCTAATGATTGAGTCCCACAATAACCCGGAGGTAGCCCTGAGCGACAAAGAGCAGCAGGTGACACCGGCACAGTTGCTGGAGCTTCTTGACAAATTGGTGCTTCGTGAACAGGAGTCAAATAACACGGCATTTCTCGATGTGCTGGGTGAGTTAAGGTCGCAGATAGACCTTTTTGATGACCAGCTATTGGAGCTATTGGAGCAGAGAATGTATGTAGCAGAGACAATAGGGAAGTATAAAAAAGATAATAACATAACCATCCTCCAAAGCTCAAGGTGGGAGGAGATAATTACAAAAGCGATAAGAAAAGGTGAGTCGAAGGGATTGAGTGAAGAGTTTATCAGTCAGATGTTTAAAGCGGTACACCAAGAGTCAATCAACCATCAGAACCGAATTATGAACACCTGAGGGGTCTGATTATCTCTCATTAAGATAGGGTTTTATTACCTCTGCCCATTTGAGGTAACCCTTTCCCAGCAGGTGAAGCCCATCGTTTGTATATTCCGGCTTAAGGGCTTCGCTGTTGGTCACACCGGGGTAATCTCCACACTTTAACGCAGTATAGACGTCTATATATTTGATCCCCTTTTGGTTGCATAGTTCAAAAAGAGCTCGGTTTAAATCAATTATAACTTTCCCTTTTGAGGTAGCACCGGGGAATTTACCGAAGCTATCATTCACAGGGAAAACACTCTGGACGTAGAGTCTGGTACGAGGAGACTCTTCTGCGATTTTGGTTACAATTCGGGTTACAGCCCTAAGAACCGAGTCGGCATCCTTGTTCTGAGCTAAATCGTTTATACCGATAAGCAGGAAAATCTTCTTTGGCTCCCCCTTCAATATAGGACCAAGCCTGTCAAAAACACCTTCGGCAATATCTCCGCTTATCCCCCGATTCTTTATATTGGGGTTATTAAATATCTCGTGCCACTCTCCAAAATGGGTAATGCTATTTCCCAGAAAGACAATATCGTTTCTGTCAACAGGAAGCTCTTCAAAAAGTGATGCCCGCTGGTAGTAGAGTGTGGTGTATTTACCCTGTCCCGAAAGATAACCTTTCAATGGAAGCATTAAAATAAAAATAAGGCAGATGGTTATTTTTTTCATAATTAAATATTTAATAGAGTAAGTAGCCCAAAAGTCCCGAAGCCAATATAATTTTAATAGGATTCTGTTTCCCCCAAAATGAGAAGATAAATGCTCCTGCGAAAATTGCCCAGCTCCTCCAGTCGATAAAGTTGTCGTGCGTAACCAAAAGTATTGCAGCAGATGCGATTAGCCCTAAGATTACAGGCTTTATTCCTCTGAGTGCAGCATCAAACCAGCTGTTACTTTTGAACTGTTTGTAAAGGAAAGCTATGAGCAAAATAATGATAAAAGAGGGGAGGCAAACAGCAAGGGTGGCCAGTGCAGAACCCCATACATTCCCGCTTACGGTGTAACCAACATAAGTGGCACTGTTTATCCCTATAGGTCCCGGAGTCATCTGCGAAAGGGCAATGATATCTGTAAAGGTTGCCGGATCTATCCATTTGTGATTTACAACAACTTCATTCTGAATAAGCGAAATCATAGCATATCCCCCTCCAAATGTAAAGAGCCCTATCTTGAAGAATGTTATGAACAGCTGCAGGTAAACCATCTGTATAAATATTTATTGACTCTTAGATAGGTTGCTTTTTGCAGATAGAAAGTGGTAAAACAACCCCAGCATTGCACCAGATAATATGAGCCAAATTGGGGAAACCCCTAAAAAAGCTATAAGAACTATGGAGATTACCGGGATAACTGCAGTATATCTGTTAAGTGAGGCCGATTTTGAAAGGGTAAGGAATGGAACAGCTATTAGCGCTACAACAGCCGGGCGTATACCTTTGAAAATTTTAATGACTGTTAGGTTATCTTCATAGTTTTGAAAGAAGATGGCTATTAACAGAATCATAATAAAAGAGGGGAGAGCACTGCCAAGCGATGCAACTACACTCCCTTTAACACCTTTTAGCTTCTCTCCGACAAAAATGGAGATGTTAATTGCCAGTATTCCGGGTGCACTCTGAGATATTGCCAGGTAATCCAGGAACTCCTCTTTTGTAAGCCATCCCTTTTTATCCACCACCTCCTTTTGAATAAGAGGTATCATAGCGTATCCTCCTCCGATGGTAAAAGCACCGATTTTGGCGAAGGAGGTAAATATCTCAAGATAAATGTTCATAGCACAAAATTAAGCTAAAATAGAGGATTGTCATACAATAGATCATAAAAAGTTATATTCATAAATATGAGGTAAATAGCACTTTTGGTAAAAATTTTTAAAAATTATTGTAGATTTATTTTGTTTCATTAAAAAAAGTCACATATCTTTGCAGCCCGTTTCGAAAAAGAAACGCTGAATAGAAAGTTCTTTGATAGCATAGATATAAGAGTAACAAGGTAGAGGTTTTTAATTAAAAACTTCGTCAATACTTAATAAAAGTTTGTCAGGTCAGATCAAGCTAAAAACATTAAAATTTTTACAATGAAGAGTTTGATCCTGGCTCAGGATGAACGCTAGCGGCA
>CAYGOE010000125.1:0-2727 GCA_964351405.1 uncultured Muribaculaceae bacterium
TGATTATTTGGAATATGGTAGTAAAAGGCGTTCCTTATCACAACCCGGAAGAATAGTAACCATTCGGCAAAGTGCACCACTCAAAGGTAGCATATTTTAGACTTTTCTATTTTTTTGGAATTTGATAGACTATTACCGACTTAAAACACTTTTGATTTATAGCTATTTAGTTTTTTGCTATAAGATTTTTCTAATAATATTGGAATTTATTGGACTTCTCCTACCTGTCGATTGGCAGTCCAAACAGAAGGGAGCAACTCTTCCAGATTCTTTTTCTCTTGAATGTAATAAGGCATCTTTGAGATAACATCATTTAGCCAGTCACGGGGGTTTACTCCGGCCTCTTTACAGCAACCCATCAAAGTAAGTATTATTGCTGCCTGCCCTGCCGCCTGATGGTTGCCGCAAAAAAGGAAGTTTTTTCTGGACAAGGCAATTGGTCTAATGGCATTTTCTGCCAGATTATTGTCAATAAGCAGTACCCCGTCAGTTATATACCTTCTCAATCTTGGGTATAGTGAGTAAGTATACTTTATTGCCTCACCCATTCTGCTTTTTGGAAGTACGGTTTTATAGTTAGCCTCCAACCAACCTTGGAAAGCATCAAGAATAGGTCCTGCCAGCTTTTGCCTCTGGATGGCTATCTCCTCATAAGAAAGATTGTCCTCCACAGCCTTCCGTTCAATCTTGTACAATAACTGTATTTGTCCTAAAGCATACTCTGCCATAGCTTTATTCTCTGCTAAAGACTCTTCAAATTTCCTCCGGCAGTGTGCCCAACAGGCCACTAGGATTATGTCCAGGTCATCTTCAAAGACATTATATCCCGAAAAACCGTCTGACTGCAGATATCCTTTGAATCCATTTAGTAATTTGGCTGCTGTTGCCTGTGATCTCGACCCGTTATCATAACCGAAAAAGAGTAGTTTCTCTTTTACGGCCCTGGCAACCCAAAGGTACTCTTTGTTTGCTTTGTGCTTCTCCTTGTCTAGCACCGGAACCGTTGTCTCATCTACTTGTATATAACCCGATTCTAAAACTCTCTTTCTGATAAAATAATATAAAGGCTCCAACAGTTGACTTGATGCTGTGAACCATCCATTAACGGTTGATGCAGGCAATCTTACTCCCGACAACTTAAACTGCTCTATCTGACGGTAAAAAGGAAGATGAAAAACATACTTCTGCATTAATATCTCTGTCAACAAAGATGCTCCTGCTATCCCCTTGTTTATTGGCAACAATGGCATTGGCGCTATCACAACACTCTTCTGTCCATCTTCCGGCAATGAGATTTGGTCTTTCAATGCATACTTAGGACGTATATAATCTGTTACATACAACTCTCCCGGCTTAAACTCCAATACCTTTGTGTGCTCTTCTCCAATGCGTTTGTATTTTGATAAATCCACTCCTTTGGGTTCAATAATAACCTCTATGGTAGGAAGGTCTTTCATTACATCTGATCTCAAGGGTCTTGATGTAGCTTTTTGTTGTTTTACAGATAACTTTTGAATGTCCAGTTCCGCTGCCTCCCTCGCTGCTTCAATAGCAGTCTGCTGTGCCTGCAAAGGGATGTTTGTTCCGCTAAAATCCAGAGACAGCTGATTGGGATCCAGAGCGGCCATTTTCTCGCTCATACTGCCAAACATCTTCCTCATAAGCCAAGCCAGTTGGCTCTGTAGTTGAATCTGATTTTCAAGCACCTTGTCGAGCTTGGATTTTAACTCGGCATTCTCATCTAAGAGACGTTTATTCTCTTGTAAAGTTGTATCGATAAACGTTTGTATAGATGCCGGCAAAACCATTTATAATCCCTTTGTGTGACATCACAAAGATACTAAATATCAAAAAGATATCCAAATAAAATCAATGGTTTTGAGAGATTTTTTATCTCATTTTTAATCTTTTAAGTCGAGTTCTGGGATCGTCCCGAATGCCCTCAACCATCATTACTAAATCTCTCCATTGCATAGGGAATGATTGTGTGGCTTCATCATATTTTGGGATGGCAAAGGTTCCCTCTTCCAGTTTTTTAATGTACAAGACAAGTCCTCCGTGTTCTGCATTAAGTAGCTTAATGGTGTCTTTTTTCCGATTAATGAAGATAAAAACATCCCCACTGCGCAGATCCTGTTTCATAACGTTTGTCACCAATCCACCCAAGGTGTAAAAGCTCTTGCGCATATCCGTTGCTCCGGGACAGAGATAGTAGCGCATAGAGTCGTTAAGGCTGAACATAGGCTATTGAAACTGATTAAGGATGCTGCCAAGAACTGCAGGATCGATCTCTCCTCTTAACCGTATCTCCAATCCGCTGGGATGCTTTATCTCTACTATCATCTTTTGGCCTGCCCCAAAGTGAGATGTTGAATCGGATTTTATAACACCTATTGATGTTCGCCTGTGATACTCTCTTTTTGTTTTTGCAGGAGGCGTGATGGTGATGCGGGCTAGTTCCGGAGTGGTAGAAGCCGACAGGAACTTCTTCTTCCAATTATAAAATGAAGACTTATGATAACCCTCATTGGCACAAAAATCCCTTATGGCCAAACCGCTCGATTCAAAACGATTGTATAGAACTAAAAACTGATCTTTATTCATCTTTGATTTTTGACACAAAGATAAATGTCTCAAAAAGCCTCACAAGATGTACTTTAAGGAATGCTTACCTAAGATTCCTCTGAGGATAGATTGCCATAATCCCCATCTTCCGCAGAAGTCTTC
>CAYGOE010000126.1:0-2531 GCA_964351405.1 uncultured Muribaculaceae bacterium
GTCTCTCTTTCTTGAAACATGCATGAGTTAAAAATTTTAGGTTAATAATTGAATTTTTGTGTGGTTATTTTTTCATAGTAATTCGAACTATAATACGCAAAAATAGTAAAAAAAAGCATAGAAGTTTAATTTTTACGAACAAAAACCCACTATAGGTTATAATTTTAATTCATTTCTTAAAAAGTCGGCATTTAAATGCAGGAGCAGAGTGTAATATAATAAGATAATAAAGAGTATTTATAAAGTTTGAAATAATGAGGAATTGCTATCTAATGATGGATTCCTTTAACAGTTGTGATAAAATCTCTCCGTTACCATTAAGAATCGTAACTTCAATCGGAAGAGAAAAAATTCTTTTTCTGGCTTCGGTATTAAGCCTTGTTAACCCTTTCAACCTTTGGGAATCTTTTTCTGTGGTGAATATTACTGCTTTAGGGTGTTTTTTCACCAAAGAATTTATTCTCGATGCATCATACTTGGTAAAGTAGTGATGATCTCTGTAGTGAACCTTTTTAATAATTTTATACCGATTAAGAAGGTGATACTCCAGTGGCTTTGGATTTGCAATAGCAGTGAGCAGTATTGCAAAGTTTGAGTAGGTATATCTCTTGTCCCCCTCTTCAAAAATTGCCACGGGCTCTCCATACTGAATTGCAGAGAAGAGTAGTTTCTGGTGAGGCATTGCCATCAGCTGGTTCCTCCACATAAAGATCTCCTGGTCTGAAAGCTCAGGAGGGCATTTTGTAACAACTATAGCATCTGCCCTCTTCATCTGCTCAGGCAAATCTCTAAGTCTTCCTACAGGAAGCAGATTATCCTCCTGAGGCGGATATCTGAAATCTACCAGTAAAAGGCTTAGTCTTGGAATTACCCTTCTATGTTGGAAGGCATCATCCAAAACTATAACTTCCGGTCTTGAGTGAGGCTCCATATGCATAAGGGTATTAATTCCCCTAGCTCTGTTTCCGTCTACAGCCACTGTAACCCCGGGAAACTTCATTTTTATCTGCAACGGTTCGTCTCCGGCCTCAGTTGCGTTATCGGTAGTCTCAACAAATCGAAATCCCTTGCTCTTTCTTCCATACCCTCTGGATAAAACTGCCACTCTGTATTCCTGAAGCAACTCCCTTACAATAAATTCGGTATGTGGTGTTTTCCCTGTCCCTCCGGCAGATATGTTGCCTATTGATATAATAGGAACATCAAATTTAAAGGATTTGAATATTCCGTTATCGTAGAGATAGTGCCGTATCTTTAGAGTCAGATAGTATGGGAAGAGAGCTATTCTGTTAATGAAAAAGGATTTCATTTTTTGCTATTGAAGTGTAATTTAGGTTCGCGTTTTTTTGGTTACTTGAAGTTTTCCGATACAAACTTACTGAATTTGTCTTCATCTGCTCCATATCTCTCCCTTATAATCTCAATTAATTTTATAACCTCCCTATAATCGCCCTCTGTCACAAGTTTCATCCTTAGCTCCTTGAAGTTGGGAAGAGATTTAAAATAACTGGAAAGGTGGCGCCTCATCTCCAGAACCCCTACTCTCTCTCCCTTCACCTGCACAGATTTAAGCAGATGTCTTATTGCAATATCAGCCCTCTCGTTAACAGTTTGGTCCGGCAGATGCTCCCCTGTTTGCAGATAGTGTTTAATCTCACGGAAGAGCCAGGGTTTCCCGTAGGTTGCCCTCCCTATCATTATGCCGTCTACACCATATGTGTCGAAAGCCCTTTTTGCCCCTTCGGCAGAGGTTATGTCGCCATTACCTATAATAGGTATACTCATTCTCGGTTTTTTTTTAATTTCGCCTATCAGCGACCAATCTGCCTCCCCTTTGTACATCTGCGATCTTGTGCGCCCGTGAACAGTAAGTGCTGCAATACCCACATCCTGCAGCTGTTCTGCAAGTTGTACAATTATTTTGCTGTTTTCATCCCAGCCGAGCCGGGTCTTTATGGTTACGGGTAGTTTTACAGCCTTCACAACTCTTCTTGTAATCTCAACCATTTTCTCGGGGTAACGCATCATCCCCGACCCTGCTCCCCTGTTTGCAATTTTATTAACGGGACATCCGAAGTTTATGTCAATAAAGGAGGGGTTGACACTTGCTGCCATAACTGCAGCCTCCACCATAGGTTCGGTGAGGTGACCGTATATCTGTATACCGATAGGGAATTCATAGGGGTAGATCAGTAACTTTTCGAGAGCCCTCTTTGCGTCTCTGATGAGTGCGTCCGATGAGACAAACTCGGTGTACATAACGTCGGCTCCAAACTCTTTGCAGATATAGCGGAAAGATGGATCGGTCACATCCTCCATTGGTGCCAGAAAAAGGGGATACTCTCCCAACTCGATATCTGCAATTTTCATCTTTATTGGAACTTTGGAAGACAAAAGTAGATATTTGAATTATAATAAAAAAATGTAACAGTTGTATAGGATTTTGTCACTTCCAAAAATAGTTTTATCTTTGCAGCCCCCTATTTTATAGGGTCATCGCAGCAAAATTAACGTATTAATCTAAAGATCAA
>CAYGOE010000127.1:0-2520 GCA_964351405.1 uncultured Muribaculaceae bacterium
CGGCGCGGATATAATGCATCTATAATTTTTTATATTTGTCAAAAATAATTGTTTTAACGTTAATTATGCAAAAGAAAAAGAGAAGAAAAACAGCATCAAAGACTAATCCTCTTAAAAAGAGAGTTTTGAACACTATTAAATTTGTTTTTGTCTATCTTCCCATAGCTCTTTTTTTAATATCTGCTTTTTGGATTCTTATTCTTAAATGGGTGCCTGTATGGTACACCCCTTTGATGACAATTCGATCGGTAGAGAATATTGGTAATGATGGATTCAAAACAGAGAAAAAATGGGTTCCGCTTAACAAAATTTCTCGGAATATGGTGATGGCAGTTATTGCCTCGGAGGATAACAGATTTATGGAGCATAATGGTTTTGACTGGATTGAGATAGATAAAGCTATTGATGCAGGTAAGAGAGGAAAGAGGTTGAGGGGAGCCAGTACAATATCTCAGCAGACAGCAAAGAATGTCTTTCTCTTCCCTTCACGCTCCTGGGTAAGAAAGGGTCTTGAGGCATATTTTACATTAGGAATTGAGCTGGTGTGGGGGAAGAGGAGAATAATGGAGGTATACCTTAATGTTGCAGAGATGGGCAAAGGTGTATATGGAGCAGAGGCAGCAGCCATAAAGCTTTTTAAAAAAACGGCACAAAAATTGACATCCAGAGAAAGCGCACTTATTGCTGCATCATTACCAAATCCTCTGCGAAGAGCCGCAAACAACCCTACAGCCTACCTCAATTCAAGGGCTGCTGATATAGAGATTCTTATGGGAAAGGTGCCGATACCGGATTGGTTAAAAAAGTAAATTAAATTAGGATAGATATGAATAGGTTCCTTCTTCTTCTAGTATTAAAGATTCTTGTTGCAACATCACTTTTTGCGCAATACGATAAACAGCAGTTCTTTTTAAGGGGAAGACAGGCACTTATTGAGGGAAAATATGGTCAGGCAATTGAGCATTTCAATATTTTAGCTCAGCTGGACACAAATCTCCACGAGGCCTTCTTTTTTCGTGGAATCGCAAAGTACAATCTGGGAGATTTCTACGGTGCACAGACAGATTTTGACAGAACCATCCGAATCAACCCCATCTATACACCGGCATATCACTACAGGGCAATCACCCTCAGCCGGATAGGAAAGTATGATCTTGCTATCAAAGATCTGGAGGAGGCTGTAGACTTGAGGCCCGGCTACACGGGACTTTACTTTAGCCGTGGCGTAACCTATTTTCTTTCTCAGCAGTTTGATAAGGCAGTTGCAGATTTTAACCGGTTCTTAAGAAAAGAGCCAAAGGCTGCAGACGCATACCTAAACAGGGGAGCAAGCTACCTTTTTCTTGGGGATACTTTAAAAGCCATAGAGGATTACAACACAGCTATAAGTCTTAATAGATTTGACCCGGAAGGGTTTGTAAGGAGAGCCAGGATATATATGTTGCAAAAAGATCGTAAACGTGCTCTCGATGATCTTAACTCTGCACTGGAGCTGGATAGCGTAAACACCTTTGCCCTTTTCCACAGAGCTCTGGTAAAATATGAGAACAAAGAGATAATGGGCTCTCTTAAGGACCTGGAGAGCGTCCTGAGGCTTGACCCAGGCAATGCTCTTACGCTATACAACAGAGCACTTATACGCTCCCAGATTGGTGACTATAACAATGCAATAGATGATTACGACAGGGTAATTGCAATAAACCCGAACAACGTCCTTGCCTACTACAACAGAGCCTCTGTTTTTGTCCAGTTGGGACGTTTCCGGGATGCTATGGATGACTACTCTTCGGCAATAAATCTCTACCCTGATTTTGCAAATGCTTATTTTAAACGGGCATATGTTAAAAATCAGCTCGGCCAGTTTACATCTGCCAAAAGCGATTATGATATAGCACAAAAGAAGGTTAGCGAGTACCGGGCAATGAAAAGAGATACCTCTATGGCATATGCATTTGCAGATACAACAAGAAAATTTGATGACCTTATTGCCCTCGATGCAGATTTTGCCAAAAAGGATTTTAACAACGAGCTTCTGCAGTACCGGGATGTGGATATTCGTCTTAAACCGCTCTATAAATTCAGGATAGAAAAAGAAAAACGGGAGTTTATTGCATTGGATAAGAGATTTGAAGAGAAGGGCATCACTGAGTTTATATCTTCAATGCCTATTCCAGTCTCACTCTCATCTTCACAAAGTACATTTAACTACGAAATTCAGCGGCAATATCTCAATAGTGTAGACAGTACTTTAAGAAGAGGTAAAGATGGAGTTACCCTATTTGCAAAAGCACTACTGGAGTCCGGCAATAAGCAGTTTAACACTGCACTCGAATGCTATAGCCAGGCAATAGAGATGGAGCCTGAGCAGACCTTCTACTATATAAACAGAGGAGCACTTCAATCTGAGATGATAGATTTTATCTCCTCAATTGAGAGCAACGTTCAGGTTCTTACTCTGGATAACTCCGGAGCAACAAGAGCAAAGGTTAAGGAGAACGTTACCAGAAGTTACGACTATAC
>CAYGOE010000128.1:0-2351 GCA_964351405.1 uncultured Muribaculaceae bacterium
CTGTGAGAATAATTTTTCTAGTTTTGTGTGCCGCCTGGTGTTTGCGGTGTCTCAGGTGCCGGTGTAGTAGGGAATTCGGGCTGACCTTGTACAGGTGCACTATTCTCTATCCTCTCCTGAATTGTGTTTCTCTTTTGATTATTTCCTGTAGATACGAATGCTGTTGCAAGAACACAAAGAACTATAATCGAAATTGCCAGAGTCCAGGTGGCTTTTTCAAGAAAATCTGCTGTCTGACGTACGCCAAAGGTCTGGTTACCCGAAGCAAAGTTAGCAGCAAGTCCGCCGCCTTTTGAGTTTTGAACCAATACGACTATTGTGAGCAATATGCTGGCAATGACAATAATAATAGCGATTACTGTATACATAATATCTAGGTGTTATATTTATTCTTAATCTCTTTTACAAGGGTCGCAAAGTAACTACTTTTTTCCGGAAATAGCAAAATAAGTTTTGCGTAGACATCCAGAGCTCTCTTGTAGAACCCCTGCTCTATATAGATTGAGGCTAAAGTCTCTGTGTAAAACGCCTCGTCGTCCAAAGACTCTGCCGACTCTGTATCATTAATGACAACCGGCTTTGACCCCTTTCCAATTATGGCAGACCTGAGTAGTGTTGGCTTCTCTGCAATAAAGTGATCCAGTGGCTGAGTAAGGTCCAGCTCAATCATCTCAAAATCTTTTTTGGTAAAGTAATCTCCGCCTGCCAGAACAAATTTTGGTTTGTTCTCTGTGATTACAAATGAGTTATCTTCAAAAACTATATCTCTCCCCAAATCCTCCTCTTCGTCCAGCTGAATAAGTTCATACTCTCTGTATGTAGGTGCGCTTACAGGTTTGGCGGCCCTCTCCAATTTGGGCTCTGCAGGTTTTTCTGACACCGGCTCATCTTCCTCCTCAGGGACCCGGGTCTCTTCAACTACCGCCGGGCTATCAATTACGACTGTGGGAGTCTCCACTACTTGTACCGGGGTCTCAACAACAACTGCCGGGCTATCAATTACGACTGCAGGAGTCTCAACCACTATTTGCGGGTGTATCTCTACAACAACCGCAGGTTCTTCTGCCACCTCTGCGGGTATCTCTGCTACTACTGCCGGGGTATCAACAACATCTGCCTGCTCAATGAGAGACTCTTTATAGATCTCATATAGCCTTGATCTTGACCATACGTGGGAAGCCGCTTTATTCAGATACGTAAGACCCACATCACCCTCCAAGGAGCACATTGCCTTGTACAGATCCAGGTACCCTTCGGAAAACCAGGGGTGCTTACCAAGATACTGTTCAATTATCGATATGTTATTATCTGACATAATTACCAATTTGCTACTGTTGCGTTGAAAATCTCCTCCGTTAGCTTCTCAACTATACTCTCAACCAAACGAGCCTCTACGGCATCCAATGAGCTGGTAGAGGGGTAGTCTTCAAAAGCGACAAAACTACGATCGAAGTTCTCTTTCGGGTACTTTACATTTGTAAAGGTAATCTTAATTGTTATTGTTAATCTGTTTTGAGCTGCAACCTCCTGAGCGGTTACTGCAATTGATGCTGTCTCATAGCCGGTTATCTGCCCATCAATTATTAGGTCACCATCTTCGTTGACCAGCTTTAGTTTGGTGAGCCTCCGGAACTTCTCCTTAAGATTTTCGGTGATAGTGTTGCTCAGAGCAGGATTCACCCTCATTGCCCTGTTTTCGAAGGTGTAGATGGTAATAGTGGCAACATCCGGTGCAATTGATGTCCCGGAAAAGGAGTATATCCCGCAAGATGAGAGCAGAGTGATAAAAAATATGGTTATAAATAATTTTTTCATAGGTCTAAATTTAGCTCCTTAATTTTTCTGTAGAGGGTCCTCTCAGATATACCAAGCTCTTGTGCTGCCAGTTTGCGTTTCCCTCTGTTTCTCTCAAGTGCTTTTTTGATAAGATCTGCACTAACATCGTGTATTGAGAGAGTATCTATTGAGCGGGAGGAGTCAGCTGTGGGGGTCAAACCATTTTCATCTACCCTATCTACAAACGGATCTTCATCGTAATCTACCACAGCGGTCTCCTCTATGCTGTTGGAGAGCTCTTTGTTTGAAGATATCCTGGATGTAGGAGCTGCACTCTCTTTTGCTGTGACAACACGCCCTTTGAGCTCCTCCACCTCCTGCCGCAACTGATATAGAATTTTAAATATAATGTCTCTGTCTGTAAGATAGTCACTTCCGTGTCCCTCTGTCCTCATTGGCAGCTGGTTGGGTGCCTCAACGGGCAGATACTTCTTTAAAAGATCTGCTCCGATTATACGATTATGCTCTATGACAGATATCTGCTCTGCTATGCTTTTAAGCTGGCGCACATTACC
>CAYGOE010000129.1:0-2344 GCA_964351405.1 uncultured Muribaculaceae bacterium
TTGCCGGAGAGCTCTCCTTCTCGCAGGAGCTGGATGCAATTGCAGGGAGAGATCTTATGCTCACAATGGACTCTGCCAATATGCATTTTGCCTGCTGTATGAGGGTGCCTGTTATATCAATCTGGGGAGCAACCCACCCCTACCTTGGATTCTACGGATGGGGGCAGGAAAGTGAGATGGCACTGCAGAGCTCAATAGAGTGCCGTCCCTGCTCATCTTCAGGTAAAAAAGAGTGTTTTAGAGGAGACTACGCCTGTCTTAACGAGATAACTCCCTATATGGTGTTTAATAAAATTCTCAACTTTTTTGAGCCGAGATTGTAGTATTTGTGGAGACCGCCGAGTTTCAAGAAGATGATTGAAGAAAGGCTTTGTCCGGGGAATTGAATAGAATTTTTAGAAGATGATTGAAGAGAGGCTTTGTCCGGGAATTTGAATAGAATTTTTAGAAGATGATTGAAGATAGAAGTAGTTTGGAAATTTGTGCAAAAGATATTGAGATAATGGCTCCGGCCGGCAACTTTGAGTCTCTTGCTGCTGCAATACAGGGCGGAGCAGACTCTGTCTATTTTGGTGTAGGCAACCTAAATATGCGCTCCCACTCGGCAAACAACTTTACCATAGAATCTCTACAGGAGATTGCAACCATCTGCTCAAATGCGGGTGTCAAGTCCTATCTCACCCTCAATATAGTTCTGTACGACAACGACCTTGAGCCGATGCGTCAAACTGTTGCTGAGGCAAAAAAGGCGGGAATATCTGCAATTATCGCCTCCGATATGGCTGCAATTCTCTATGCAAGAGAGCTTGGTGTAGAGGTGCATATCTCCACTCAACTCAATGTCTCAAACATAGAGAGCGTCCGTTATCACGCACGGTTTGCAGATGTAATAGTCCTGGCAAGGGAGCTTACCCTTTTTCAGGTGAGGGATATCTATGACGCCATTGTAAGAGAGAAGATAACCGGCCCTTCGGGAGAGCCGGTAAGGCTGGAGCTCTTCTGTCACGGAGCCCTATGTATGGCCGTTTCCGGCAAATGCTACCTGAGCCTTCACGAGTACAACGCGTCTGCAAACAGAGGCTCCTGCTACCAAGTTTGCCGCAGGGGGTATGAGGTTACCGATATCGAGACCGGCACCTCACTTGAAGTAGATAACAAATATATTATGTCACCTAAAGATCTCTCCACAATTGCCTTTGTAGATAAGATAATTGAGTCAGGTGTGAGAATTCTTAAGATTGAGGGTAGGGCCAGAGCAGCAGAGTATGTAAAAGATGTAACAGCCTCCTATCGTAAAGCTGCAGATGCAGTTTGTGACGGGAGCTACACTCCGGAGCTTAAAGCACAACTGGAGCAGAACCTCTCGATGGTATTTAACCGAGGATTCTGGGACGGATACTATCAGGGGGCAAAAATGGGAGAGTGGAGCGACATCTACGGCAACAAGGCGACTAAGAAAAAAACCTATGTTGGGAAGGTGACAAACTTCTTCTCCAACCTCTCTGTAGCCGAGGTGCTTATAGAGACAGGCGAACTCTCCATTGGAGATGACCTTTTGATAATAGGCCCATCTACAGGAGTATACGAACATAAAGTAGATGAGATAAGAGTAGAACTAAAACCTGTAGAGAGAGCTCTCAAAGGGGAGTACTGCTCAATTCCGGTTGAGCAAGGAATCCGCCTGCGCCGCTCAGATAAAATCTACATCTGGAGATAACATTATGGAAATTAACGAGAGTAGCAACCCAATTCCTCAGGAGAATGATATCCAGGTGCCGCAGGATAATGAAATTCAGGTGCCGCAGGATAATAGCACTCCGGTAATGCAGGATAATGGTAAATTAGTGCCGCCCGACAAACGGGTAACAGAGTTCATACAGGAGCACCATCTGGCAACCTTAACTGTGTGCGACGGTGCAGATATGTGGAGCTGGCACGCCTTCTACCACTTCTCCCCAAAGGAGATGCTCTTTGTGATAACGTCAGAAGATAAAACAAGACATATACAAATCTTTAGAAGAGGAGCCTCAAATATTGTTTCGGGAGCAATAGGGCTAGAGACTGAGACCATCGGGCTCATTCGCGGGGTTCAGTTTCGTGCAACTATGGAGCAGTGCGACGACCCCTTCTTAAACAACTACCGCCTCAGTTACCTGAAGCGGTTTCCATACGCCATCCTAAAAGGGGGCGATTTGTGGCTGCTAAAAATATGCGAACTCAAATTTACAGATAACCGCCTTGGATTTGGGAAGAAAATTCTCTGGGAGAGATTTTGATCTGCTAAAGTTCACCACACAACTTTTTGATCCTCGGGAGTTTTTTGCATTATACACATATTGTGATA
>CAYGOE010000130.1:0-2278 GCA_964351405.1 uncultured Muribaculaceae bacterium
TTTTGTACTCCCGAGATGCTGGAGAGGTTCAAAAAGATTAGCTACCTGAGCGACTATTTAGAGAAGACCGAGGCAGAGATTGCCACATACAATGCCGCTAACAATATTGACAACTCCGTTTTGGTAAACGGCAGACGCCAGACCAACATCGGAGTATTTCGTGCATACCTTGTCGAATACCTAAACCGACACCCAGAGGTCAACCAAGAGATGACCCATATGGTAAGGCAACTCCAACCCACCGAGCGAGGAATTCCGGTTGAGCTCTACTTCTTCATAAGCAACAAAGACTGGGTCTACTACGAAGGCGTTCAGGCAGATATCTTCGACCACGTACTTGCCATCGTACCCCAATTTGACCTAAAAGTCTTCCAATACCCCACCGGCATCGAGATGCCCCAATTCTACCCCGAAAAATAATCTAACCTCTCGGTTTATTTTGCAAAACATTATATTACTGCGTTTTAGCAAGGGAGCCTTTGCTTTTTTAGTGGTATTTTAAAAAATTGCATTTGATTATCTGCGCTTTGCAAAAAAACCTGAAAAGTTGTCCTAACAGTATTTTGTGTAAATAGCTGTATATCTGCAATATAAAATTTGCGATTTGATAAAATCCCCAAAATTAGTTTTTCAACCACCTCATAATTAAACTGTTTCACAGAATACTGTCAGTTCAATCCTGCTATGCTCAATATCATCTCCCGGCCTTTTTTGAGTGGTATGCGGATACTTTCGCCGACGATGAGTAGGTCTTCAATGGTAGGATTTCCTTGATTATTTACAGAGGTTGCGTGCTCTCCATTATATCCGTTTGTGCTGCGGGTTAGGTCGTAGGCCGGGGCTAATGACCATATTCCATCTTTACAGATGAAGCTAAAGTTTTTTGCGTGATCATCCTTATTCTCCGTCAACACATTGAAAACCATACGCCGAAACATCTCATCTACCTGTTTGGGATCTTGAGTAAGGTAGCCGGTCAGGTGGAGTAGCGTTTTATACTCCAGCCTGGGTTGTGTGATAGATTCATTGAGGAGTGCTCCTGCGGTGGCGATGTGAAATCTGACGCCGTTCTCAATATCAAAACGTTTCGTGGCAAAGTACTTTCCTTCCATCAGTTTAAAGTTGGGAACGGTTATACCACACAGGCGAGCGATCTCATTGTAGTGGTATTCCATTACCCCCATATCTTTGGGGTCGTATGTGTGTCTGAATTTCACTAACCAGGATCCCTCTGCATCGTTGAGTAAACATTTAGGGCGACATCCACCGGAATTCCCACTTTTAAAGTAAAGCACCTCTTCGTCTTTATCTGATTTCTCTGATAATACATCTAATGCCATTTGCTGAAGGTCATCCAGTTTCGGAAGTGATTTCTCTTCACCGATATGTGTTTCGGGGATATAGCAAAGAGCTCCCATACCCGATGTTCCGACAATGCTTAATCGTTGCAAGGGAGTAAGCTCGCTGTCATTTATACCTTGTTTCTTTAGCAAGCGATGGAGTAAATAACGTCCGTAGCCATCGGGCAGGCTGTCCTCAAAAATACCGAAGTTTCCCTAGAATGGTTCCGATTTGGCTATGAACAGGTCCGGTTTTAGAGGTAGATCAAGCGGAGATATGGAAAACCCACTGTCCAGCCACTCTTTATCGTACTGGAAAGCACACAGGCGATTGTCGGGTGTCATAGCGAGCGTTCCAACATTCCGGCTGTGAAAGGTTACTGTTAGTTTATTTACCGATTTCATTGCGCCCCTTCTTTCTGTTTTTATTCTTGTTGATCATTTCCAGCTCTTTCATAGTGCTGAAAATAGGTTTGGATAATAGCTCTTTTATAGCATTGGAATATCCCAAAGCTTTTGCAATTGCTACGTATGATGCCAGTGAAATGGTGTGCTTTTGCTCAAATTTGGCAATCGTAGGTGTCGGGACTCCGCTAAGTTCGGTAAGAGCTTCCCGGGAAAGTCCTTTTTCCAGCCTGCGTTTTTGCATATTCCCGGCAAGAATGGCTAATAACTCTTGAGGAGATTCTATGTCGAAATTATAGAGCAAAGGCATACTACTGTATTTGATTATGATGTATTTTATTATATTAAGATACTACTGTATCTAAATACGAAGGTAATGCTTTTGCTTTTGAAATCAAAATAGTGTTAGGCTTTGCCAGTGTTTGATCTAATTAACAAACAATGAGACACATCAAACACTGGCAAAGTTTATTGCGGTGCGTAAATCTTAAGGTACTCCATAAGTGACTCAGCGAATCGCAGGAAGCCGAGGT
>CAYGOE010000131.1:0-2111 GCA_964351405.1 uncultured Muribaculaceae bacterium
ACACCACTCTCTCTTTGCTCGGTGCACTCCAGAATCACCTGAACCCTATTACCTTTCTTTGCCATATTGCTTTAATATTTAAACCAGATTTAGTAAACCTTTTGCCTTTGCATCCTTAAGAACAGCGCTAAGGCCTTTTTTATTTATTGTGCGCATCCCTGCGGCCGAAACCTTAAGGCTCACGAACCTACTCTCTTCCTCTAACCAAAAACGCTTATTCTGAAGATTAGGGGCAAACTCACGCTTTGTTCTGCGCTTAGAGTGAGAAACATTGTTCCCAATCATCCTTTTTTTTCCTGTAACTTGACAAACTCGTGCCATTGTATATCGTAAAAATTTAATATTTTTTCAAGGGTTGCAAATATAGTGAATATTTTTGTTTTATCCAAAATATTTACACAAATTTAAAAATCCTCTTCCATCGAATGCTCTTTGGAAAAGTTTTATACTGGTCCTTAGAGAACCAGACAACTGAAGGGGATCCTACAACGTGAGACTCCGGTACAAACCCCCAGTAACGGGAATCCAGGGAGTTATGTCTATTGTCGCCCATCATAAAATAGTAGTCCATTTTGAAGGTATAACTTGATGCCGGAGCTCCATTTATGTAAATGGTGCTATCCTTTACTTCGAGAGTATTCTTCTCGTATGCTGTAATTATCCTTGTGTAGAGAGGCAGATTTTCCTCATTTAACCCCACTGTAGCTCCTTTGGCAGGAATCCACAATGGCCCGTAATTATCGCGGGTCCATTTGAAATTATCACCCTCCGAGAAAGGAAAAATCATAAGTGGGAAATCCGGGAAATCAGGAGGATAGATATCAATATTTTGTCTTATCTCCAACACATTAGACAAACCTGCAATACTCTTAACCTCATCTTCGTTAAGAGGGAAAGCAGAGTAGCCCGGCATTGAAGAGTCAAAATATATCTCTTCCTGGCTTAGTCCCAACCCTTCAAAAATTTTTGTATTGAATGGAGTCCCATTTGTGAAAATACGGTAGGTGTTCTGAACTCCCTTAAGCGTCAGCTGAGGTGCTCCGTTTACATATACCTTACCGTTAATAATCTCAAGTGTGTCACCTGCTATGGCTACACATCGCTTTACATAGTTATCCTTCTTATCATCCGGCCGTACAACTACCGGTCCATACATCGTCTGCGTCTGCTCTCTTCCGTGAATTCTTACGTGAGTGTAATAATCCTCTGTAGGAATCGCCTTAAGGACTGTATCTCCGTGTGGAAAATTAAATACAACTATATCGTCTCTCTTCACCTTTGAAAGGCCGGCAAGCCTTCTGTAGCGATTCTGAATCCATTTAAGATATGACTCACCCCCGGTAACAGGTAGGATGTTGTGCACCAGCGGAAAAGATAGAGGTGTCTGTGAAACCTTTGGCCCGTATGTGAGTTTGCTCACAAACAGGTAATCACCTGTCATAAGGCTCCTCTCCATTGAGGATGTCGGAATCATATAGGCCTCGAAAAAGAAAGATTTAATAAAGGTAGAGACTACAAGAGCAAAAATAATTGCATCCAGCCAGTCCAGCCACGCATTTCTTTTCTCTCCCTCTTTATAGCTCTTTTTCCAAAATGTCCACTTAACCTTTCGGGTAATAAAGATGTCAAAAATAACCGCAAGCCCAAGAGTGAACCACCAGTTACCGAACCATATTACCCAAAGCAAATAGATGATAGCCCAGATTGAAAATCTGAACCACCTGTTGCCTGTTATTTGGAGAGTGTTCAATTTAAATCTATTTTACAGAGTTGATGATAGCTTCAAAAGCCTGAGGATTATTCATTGCAAGGTCTGCAAGAACTTTACGATTTAGGCCGACATTACCTTTGGCAAGTTTTCCGATGAACTGTGAATAGTTCATACCGTGCTCTCTTGCTGCAGCGTTTATCCTTTGAATCCAAAGTGCGCGGAAACTGCGTTTTTTGTTTTTACGATCGCGGTAGGCGTAGGTAAGACCTTTCTCATAGGTGTTCTTAGCTACTGTCCATACGTTTGCACGAGCAAGGAAATTACCGCGTGTTAATTTTAGAATTTTTTTACGGCGGGCTCTTGAGGCCACCGAATTTACCGATCTTGGCATACTACACTA
>CAYGOE010000132.1:0-2100 GCA_964351405.1 uncultured Muribaculaceae bacterium
TATTTCTATTAATTCTCGTTTTTGGCTCCCTCGATGCTTTTTCTGAATTATTTAGAAAATATTCGAAATGACATCGTTATTAACTCATAAATCTCACAAGTCAGTTCTTGTGGGATTTATGATGTACACACTCAATTTTTGGTAAAAGGTTAACCAAGGGGTCACGATCGCTCGGAATGGAGATCAAGATGCTCCGAAATATACAGATACAAAAAGCCCTTGATAAACTGCTTTCAAATGTTTTATTTTATTCTAATGAGCCGACAATTATTGTCTTTGCTTTTTTGTTACTGGCATATTACTAGCAATTTTTGTTTAGATAATAATAAAAAGTAAGCATTCGGCAAAGTGCACTACTCAAAGGTAGCATATTTTAGACTTTTCTATTTTTTTGGGAATTTGATAGACTTTTACCGACTTAAAATGCCTTTGATTTATAGCTATTTAGTTTTTTGCTATAAGACTTTTCTAATAATATTGGAATTTATTGGACTTCTCCTACCTGTCGATTGGCAGCCCAAACAGAAGGTAGCAACTCTTCCAGATTCTTTTTCTCTTGAATGTAATAAGGCATCTTTGAGATAACATCATTTAGCCAGTCACGGGGGTTTACTCCGGCCTCTTTACAGCAACCCATCAAAGTAAGTATTATTGCTGCCTGCCCAGCTGCTTGGTGGGTTCCACAAAAAAGAAAGTTTTTTCTGGACAAGGCAATTGGTCTAATGGCGTTTTCTGCAAGATTATTATCAATGAGCAATGCCCCATCAGTTATGTACCTTGTAAGCCTTGGGAAAAGGGAGTATGTATACTTTATTGCCTCACCCATTCTGCTTTTAGGAAGTACGGTTTTATAGTTAGCCTCCAACCAACCTTGGAAAGCATCAAGAATAGGTCCTGCCAGCTTTTGCCTCTGGATGGCTATCTCCTCATAAGAAAGATTGTCCTCCACAGCCTTCCGTTCAATCTTGTACAATAACTGTATTTGTCCTAAAGCATACTCTGCCATAGCTTTATTCTCTGCTAAAGACTCTTCAAATTTCCTCCGGCAGTGTGCCCAACAGGCCACTAGGATTATGTCCAGGTCATCTTCAAAGACATTATATCCCGAAAAACCGTCTGACTGCAGATATCCTTTGAATCCATTTAGTAATTTGGCTGCTGTTGCCTGTGATCTCGACCCGTTATCATAACCGAAAAAGAGTAGTTTCTCTTTTACGGCCCTGGCAACCCAAAGGTACTCTTTGTTTGCTTTGTGCTTCTCCTTGTCTAGCACCGGAACCGTTGTCTCATCTACTTGTATATAACCCGATTCTAAAACTCTCTTTCTGATAAAATAATATAAAGGCTCCAACAGTTGACTTGATGCTGTGAACCATCCATTAACGGTTGATGCAGGCAATCTTACTCCCGACAACTTAAACTGCTCTATCTGACGGTAAAAAGGAAGATGAAAAACATACTTCTGCATTAATATCTCTGTCAACAAAGATGCTCCTGCTATCCCCTTGTTTATTGGCAACAATGGCATTGGCGCTATCACAACACTCTTCTGTCCATCTTCCGGCAATGAGATTTGGTCTTTCAATGCATACTTAGGACGTATATAATCTGTTACATACAACTCTCCCGGCTTAAATTCCAATACCTTTGTGTGCTCTTCGCCAATTCGTTTGTATTTTGATAGATCTACTCCTATAGGCTCAATAACAACCTCTATAGTAGGAAGGTCTTTCATTACATCTGACCTCAATGGTCTAGATGTTGCTTTTTGTTGTTTTGTAGATAACTTTTGAATATCCAGCTCGGCTGCCTCCCTTGCTGCTTCAATAGCAGCCTGCTGGGCCTGCAAAGGGATGTTTGTTCCGCTAAAATTCAGTGACAGTTGATTAGGATCCAGGGCAGCCATTTTCTCGCTCATACTGCCAAACATCTTTCTCATAAGCCAAGCCAGTTGAGATTGAAGTTGAATCTGACTTTCAAGCACCTTGTCGAGCTTAGATTTTAACTCGGCATTCTCATCTAAGAGACGTTTGTTCTCTTGTAATGTTGTATCGATAAACGTTTGTATAGATGCCGGCAAAACCATTTATAATCCCTTTG
>CAYGOE010000133.1:0-2038 GCA_964351405.1 uncultured Muribaculaceae bacterium
TAAGTCTAATGTCAAAGAGGTTGTGTGTTTACTGTTCATCCAGTAACATACTGGAGGATAAATATAGAGAGGCCGCCAAAAATTTTGCAGAGGCGGCCTCTCTTTTGGGTTATACCATTGTTTGCGGCGGGAGCATAATGGGGCTTATGGGTGTCATTATAGATGTTATGGTAGAGAGGGGCTCCATCGTAGAGGGGTATATCCCGGGTTTTATGGAAGATATGGAGATCCAACACCCTAGTGTTAAAAACCTGGAGGTTGTAGACACAATGAGCAAAAGAAAAGAGCTTCTCAGGGAGAACACAGATGCTGTGATTGCATTTCCCGGAGGGCTTGGCACAATTGAGGAGTTTTTGGAGACCTTTACCCTTAAGAGGTTGGGACAGTACGATGGATCTGTGATTCTTTTTAATCAGGATGGTTACTACAACAAGCTTATTGAGCTTTTGGACCATTTTGCAGAAAATAAGTTTCTAAATTCGAACTATAGAGATACTCTTATTGTTGTTAATAGTGTAAAAGAGTTGATGGAGTGCGTCCGGAGCTCTAAAAGAGAAATTATAGATGCTAAACACTACCTACCGGAATAGACTGGTTTGTTATTATGGAGTTAAAAAGAGTACAGGGGGCAATTAAAGCAGATTTCGACAGAGTAAATGCTCTTATTCAAGAGAGCCTTGAGAGCGAAGTTGAACTGCTCAACACAATCAATAGTTATCTTTTGAATCTAAAGGGGAAGCAGATAAGACCGCTGCTTTGCCTTATAGCTGCTAAGGCCTGCGGAGAGATGACCCCCGTTACCATTAGCTGTGCTGCAGTTTCGGAGATGATTCACACCGCAACCCTTATGCACGACGATGTTGCAGACAACTCATCTGTGAGGAGAGGTTCTCCTACAGTACAAAGTTCGTTTAGCCCTGCAGCCTCTGTCCTTACAGGAGACTACTGGCTGGCAAAGGCCCTCTCGCTTTTAGTAAAGGAGAACGACCCAAAGGTTCTGGGTTTCTTCACAAGGGCAGTCGAGGAGCTCTCAGAGGGTGAACTGTTTCAGATGCAGAAGGCCTCCAAACTTGACACGACAGAGAAGGATTATCTGGACATAATAACCCGTAAGACTTCGAGTCTATTTGTGGCAGCCGTTGCAGCAGGTGCATACTCCGGCGGAGCCGATGAAAAGGGAATAGAAGATATGAGCAGATATGCATACCATCTGGGAATCGCTTTCCAGATAAGAGACGATATCTTTGACTATATGCCGGACTTGAACACAGGCAAAAATGCAGGGACCGATATTAGGGAGAAAAAGATAACGCTCCCTCTGATATGCGCCCTTGAGAAAGCAAAATCACTTGAGAGAGATCAGATGCTAAAGCTTATAAAGGAGTCTCTCTATGACGACGACTCACTTGTAAAAAAGACTCTGGACTTTGTAAAGCGATACAATGGAATCTCCTGTGCACAAAATGCACTTTCGGAACACTCAAAAATTGCGATAGATGCTTTAAAGGATATTAAAGTGAGTCTCTATAAAAACGAGCTGGCAGATATTGCTCTGTATGTAGGGACCAGAATTGTGTAGCTAAATGTAGATAAGCTCTTGATTAGTGTTGAGGAGTTCTTAAGTAACAAAGAGGCTGCTATTTGTAAATTCTTTCGTAAACCGCCTCAAGGTTATCATAAAATTCTGAGCTAAATGCAAAAGTGAGCGGCTCTTTCAGGAACCTGAATACAGGAACCCCCTCCTTTTTACCTTTTACATAACCATCTACACATACGTGCCACTGATGAAGATTGAGTGCGGTTAGTCCGTTGGATAGACGGGATACTCTAATGGGATATAGCCAGCAGGAGATAGGTTTATTGAGAGTGCTCTCTCCCTGTGAATGGGCAAATTCAATCCCGCAAAAACAGATCTCGTCCTTATCAAAAAGGGTGTATGCACACTCCTCTCCTCCAATAAGAGGCGTAACAAGATCTTCATCTATATCACGGACAAAGGGACCCTGCTCCTTGATGGAGCGGATCCCCTCAATCCTGA
>CAYGOE010000134.1:0-1988 GCA_964351405.1 uncultured Muribaculaceae bacterium
CCCGACTCTCCGCTTGCAGCAACCTCTTCGATAGTGGGGTCAAGATAGCCTCTTAAATCTATCCTTTCAAGTAGTGGTGCGCATATTATGGTCTTGTGTTTAATAGGCAGGCTTTTGAATATTGGTATCCGGTAGTCTGCCCTATCCTGATTCTCAATTGTGCATCCGATTATTACATTATCGTACCCGTTACCCCAATCATTAGGAAGTGAGACTTCAAATCTGTCGATTCTCTTGGTAAAGATGTAAAAGATGAGATCGTTTCTCTCCTTTATCATTTTCCACGCCTCTGTGCGCCAATCATCTGCATCATCTACAAAGAAATCGGAGGTAAAACAGGTGAAGACCAATGTTCCGCTCTCTAACTTGAAGCTTTTATCCCTCTTTCTCTTTAAAGGCAACTCGAATGAAGATGTTTTACGAACTTCACTGCTTTGAATCAGAGGGTTATACCTGCTATCCTGCCTGTAGACGTAACAGTATTTGCAACCGGTACTAATCTTCTTGCAGCCGTGCCAGGGATTCCAGTTTGCGGTTTTCATATTTTTGGATAAAAAGGCTCGGTTTACAGAGAGCAGTTCAGGTAATAGTTATAGCAAAAAGAGCTTAGATATTGGGTAGCGGTTTGCATTGGGTTCTACATTTTGCCTCACCCTCTGCATAAAGAACTGGAGGATTGCCTCAGGATTCTTTGCAAATGTTGTATCTGTCTCTCTTTTTTGCTTGAACTCTCTCCTGAGCTCAGGATCTTTTTCCAACATCTCCCTTCCTTTGACCTCCATATAGTTAAGGCGAATCCAGAACTCTGTTGCGGGCCTGGCATATAGATTATAAAACCCCCAATAAACAAGCGATGTAGGTGATTTTGGTTCCAGAAGGTGAGCAATTATCTTAACTTTCGGTTGATTGGTATATACTATAATATCTCCTTTACTGTATCCTACAACCTCTCTTTGAGTTTTGTATTCAGATTCAAGAGTTACTCTCCCTTCATAAGGGAACTGTGACCATTTTGGGTTGACAAAACGGTATGTCTCCACTTCAAATTTGGCATCTTGCGGTAGTTTATCGTACTTAATTCCGTGAAGATCCAGCAGTTCAATTGTGGTGATCTGCTCCTGAGGAATCAGATATGCCTCGGGAATTTTAATCTGCAAATCTTTTGTGTATGAAATAAAAAACGGCATCTTAATGGTTACAGGGGCAGAGCGGTCTGAGTAGCTCCATTTAGCACCCGATAAATCGCTTATAACTGTTTTTTCTCTCCATCCAAGAAAGTCCACCTCAATACTCTCTTTACGGTCGTGTTTAAACATTAGCGGCAGGGAGTCTGCACGGAACTTTGCCGATGAGACAAACTTATCTGACTGTTCTACAGCTGCTTTAAGAGATTTGACATTTGTCCCTAATATCTCCATAGAGTGTTTTATCATAAGGTATGCAGATGTAACCCTCTCTTTGTATGGTTTGTAGATATGATTCTCTATCAGCATCCCTACTCTGTTGTTTGCAGATGCATAGCCGTTTGAGTATTGCGGGGGAAAGTTATCCGGGAGCACTCCGGCTCCGGGGTTTGTGTAACTGTTGAATTCGAAGTATGGAAAAATTGGATACCCCTTTGACTCCATTTTGGTTTTGAGCTCCTTTTCGAACAGATCTTTGGTCCAGTTAAAGAGGTCGGGCGCGAGAAACCCGCAATGATCCAGCCCGTATGTTGTTACATATTGAAAATCTGCACCATTAGTAACGTGAATATCTATAAAGAGCTCCGGCATCCACTTTGAGTAGAGCCTTAAGAGTGCTCTTGTCTCGGGAGCATCTGCCTTTATAAAGTCCCGGTTCATATTGAGCCTTTGAGCGGTAAACCTGGCACCCACCTCATCCGGGCCATTCTGGTTTATACGGTAATGCGAGCCGAAATCTTCGTGGCCATCTACATTTATAATTGGAATAAAGAGAAGTGAAACATTATCTAAAATCCCCGGAAA
>CAYGOE010000135.1:0-1961 GCA_964351405.1 uncultured Muribaculaceae bacterium
GGCAAGGTTAATCCTTCTTCTTCAAAGGAAGCACTCCGGCTAGGTCACCGATGATGTTTACCAGTTCGCTGCCTGTAGGGACAACGATTTTGCTGTTGTTTTGAAGAGCGGCCTCAACGGTCTCTAGTTTCTTCATTAGTTGGGCATTTCCCACAAAATATTTGTCGGCAGCCTCATTCACCAGTTTAATGGCCTCTGCCTCTCCCTCTGCGTGAAGAATCTTAGACTGTTTGTAACCTTCTGCCTCTTTAATCTTGGCTCTCTTAACACCATCTGCAACAGTCTCTGCTGCTGTAGCTGAATCAATTGCGGCAATCTTTTCGTTCTCGGCCTTAACAACCTTGTTCATAGTCTCCTGAACATCCTTAGGAGGGTCTATCTGCTTAAGCTCTGTACGAACAATCTCGATTCCCCACCCTTTGGTCTCAAGGTGAAGAGTTTTGTAAAGCTCTGCATTGATTTTACCCCTTTCGCTGTTTGCAGATTTTAATGTTAGTGTCCCGATTATGTTACGAAGAGTTGTTCTGGCAAGGTTTACGATTTGCCATTTGAAGTTATTAACGTTATATATAGAGCCTTTAACGCTCTCTTCATCAGCTTTAACACGAAAGTAAACCTGAGCATCTACGCTGGCATTCAAGTTATCGTTGGTTATAATCTCCTGAGGTTCTGCATCTATCATCTGCTCAGTAACGTTAACCACATAAATCTTGTCAATAATAGGAATGATCCAGTGAAAACCCGGCCCGGCAAATTTAAAATACTTACCAAGTCTCTCAATAAGACCTCTTTGTGTAGGCCTTACAATACGAATCCCTGCGAATAAAAACATAACCGCAGCGGCAATAATTAAATACCAAAAACTTTCCATATAGTGTAATATTTTATGTAAAGATATGTTTTTAAACTCAAGAATGTAGAATATAAATTGTTTTAGGTAAATTTGAAATAAGTATAAAAAAATATTCTGCAAAATGAGAAGAGATAAAACGCTTTCGTGGATTGTTGCCGGGGTTCTTTTAGTGACAGTAGTCGCCTGCGGCAAAGTTATGATTACAGGAAGAGGTCAGATGCTTCTTTTTAGTCAGGGGGAGCTAACCTCTCTCAGTAACCAGGCCTATACAGAGATTATGAGCAAATCTGTAACGTCAAATAATAGTTCTCACATAAAAATGGTAAACAAAGTGGGGCAGGATCTCACTCAAGCGGTTGACAGATATGTAAAAGAGAAAGGATGGGAGAAGTCGCTAGAGGGGATTACCTGGAAATTTGATGTTATAAAGAGCGACCAGGTAAATGCTTTTTGTCTGCCAAACGGCAATATTGTCTTCTATGAGGGGATAATGAAGATCACAAACACCCCCGATCTTGTTGCGGTTGTAATGGGGCACGAAATAGCTCACACACTTGCTAAACACGGGAATGAGAGGATGAGTCAGGAGGCTCTTGTAGGGGTTGCAGGCCAGGCACTCTCTGCATATCTTGGAAGCGAGAGCGAGAAGACACAGATGTTGTTCGGCCTAGCTTTTGGTGTGGGTACACAGCTAGGGGTGCTGCTTCCATACTCAAGAAAGCACGAGTACGAGGCAGATCGGCTTGGCCTGATAATTATGGCAATGGCCGGCTACGACATTAATGTTGCTCCCGGCTTCTGGGAGAAGATGAGCCGGGATGGCGGTAGCAAAATGGAGTTCTTTAGCACCCACCCATCCGATGCTAACAGAATTGCCCAAATCAAAAAGGTGCTGCCCGAGGCGGCAAGCTACGCCCCTGCCAGATAAAAAATCTGTAAAGCATTCGAGCATATTTACTATATTTGCGGGTTATTTAAATGTAAGCAAATATTATATGTACAGGACACACACTTGCGGAGAGCTGCGCATAAGCAATGCAGGTCAACAGGTCGCTTTAGCCGGATGGGTTCAGAGAATCCGTAAAATGGGAGGGATGAGTTTTTTAGA
>CAYGOE010000136.1:0-1933 GCA_964351405.1 uncultured Muribaculaceae bacterium
TGGATTGTTACAAGTATCAGGTTTATCAGGATGAGAAGATTTGCCCCAAGAACTGCTGCTCTGTTTGGGGTTATCCCCCACTCCGATATTCGGAACACTATTGCAGATAGTGCCACTCCGTTTACAATTATGGTTACTGCAGATAACAGGAATAGAATCCAGTTTTGGAAATTAGTTTTGGGTCTGTCAGTTGTATCTGCAGCAGAGAAGAAGATTAGGGCCATTACTCCAATGAGTAAAATATTGAAGATGAGCAGAAATTCCCTGTTATTGTATGGGTCTTTACCGGAGAAAATAATTGCTGTAAGATATACTACAAGCATAACCAGTACAAGTGGGCTAAAGATTTTGGCAATCAGCGGAGATACCTTCCCTATCAATTGAGGGTTTGTTTGGATTAGATATGTCCCGACAATAGGGGCTGCGACTAACCCGAAAATTCCGATATTTTGAAAGTAGAAATCTGCAATCTTCAAATCTATCAGCTCAAACAGGGCTATTGTAATTGCAGATAATAGCCCTCCCGAGATAAGAATGAGTGTGGTTATAACCGCTAGGTCTCCGCTGTATTTTAAGTAGCCGAGGCGCTTTTGAAGAGCGTTTTTTATCTCACCGGTAAATGCGAATCCAAGCATCGACCACATTAGTAGAATCAGGTGTATACAAGCTAAAATAAGGGTGTCATTCTCTACTTTGGGGAGTAAGTTTATATAAACTGCACTCCCAATAAAAATTGCGGCTATGGATGCAATTTTTGTTGCAGATAGTTGGTTCTTCCAGCTAAAATAGAGTGCCAATAACGGAAAAATTATGAATCCGATATTTCTTGGATAGAAGAACTCCTCGTCCAGTGAAAAAATTACGGGTAGTTTTGCTATGAAACCGGCAATTATTGATGCTAAGACTATAAATATAATCTCTTTATGATTGATTAACTCTTTTTTCATTTGCCCTAATTGTATAATTAATTGTTTCTATATTGATCTGCTTGATTTTATGTAATTCTCCAACGCCTCGAGGTGCTCATTGAATGCTCTCTTTCCAAGGTTGGTTATAAAGTATCGGGTATTTGGTTTTTTTCCTATAAACGATTTCTCTACCCCGATGAACGCCTCTTTCTCGAGGGCTTTTATATGGGTTGCAAGATTTCCATCGGTAACTTCAAGGTAATCCTTGAGAGAATTGAAATCCAGGGTGTCATTTACGGCAAGTGCCGACATAATTCCCAGACGGATCCTGCTTTCAAATGCTTTATGTAGACTGTTTATAGAAATTCTCACCTCTCGTATTTATAATACATATAGATTCCGTAAAAAATGTGGGCAACTCCAAAACCCAAAGCCCATAAAAGTAAACCGTATTCAACGAAGAAGACACCGGCCAAACCCAATAAAATCTGCACATAAGCCAATATCTCAACCTCTTTGATAGTTAACCGGCTTGCATTGAAAAGGGCCAGTCCGTAAAAGAGCAGGGAGAAGGGTGCAATCAGTCCTGTGAGGCCGTTTAAGATTAGCACTATAATTAGAACTCCTCCGGCAAACATAGGAACAGACATATTTACCAGAAGTCTTTTGGTTGTGGGGTTCCATAACTTCTCGCCCCTTTTGTCAGATTTTTTATATGTGAAATAGAGTGCTGTTACCAAGGCAAGAGTCAAAACCATAATGGCCAATAAAATAATATTCATATAGATAGCTAAATAACCATCCTCACTTGTGAAATTAAATATTACCTTATCCGGATTGAAATTAAAAACTTTATATGCGATTAGAGCTCCGGCAAGTGCATAGATTCCGGCCATAATGCCGGCCCAGCCGGAAAGTGATAAAAACTTTGATGAGCGCTCCATCATCGAGCGAATCTCTGTTATCTCCTGTTTTAAATCTTTCTCTTTCATTGAAAGTACTTTTTTTTGCAAAGTAAAAACAAA
>CAYGOE010000137.1:0-1831 GCA_964351405.1 uncultured Muribaculaceae bacterium
AGATTAAAAAGGGCAGATTCTCTATGGTTAATTCAATAAAAGTATTAATTTTACAGCTCAGCTATTCCACTACTCAATTGACATTTTCTATTTATTTAATCGAAAAAAGGCGGTAACCATTTCAATCTGTTACAATAATATAATGTACTATTCCAAATATTAACTTTTAATGACCATTTAACCAACTTATCGTTAACCTAAAAATTCTAAATTTATGTATGTTTCACACAAACTAACCGTACGGTGTATGCGCTTTATGCTGTCGGTATTCGCCTTAGTTCTGTTAACCGGAACTCTGTTTGCACAGAACATAAAGGTTACAGGGAAAGTTATTGACAAAACGAATCTTCCACTGATGGGTGTTTCCGTTATGGTGGAGGGTACCAGAACAGGTGCAGCAACCGAACTGGATGGAAGTTTTTCAATAAATGCTCCGGGTAACGCAGTTCTTGTATTCTCTGCAATTGGTATGAAAACAGAGAGGGTTCCAATAAACAACAGAACTATTATTAACCTGACAATGGAGGAGGATGCCCTTCTTTTGGATGAGCTGGTGGTAACAGCTCTGGGTATTAAGAGGGAGAGAAAGGCCCTTGGATATGCTGTTCAGGATATTAAAAGTGATGAAATTCTAAAAAACAAAACCTCAAACATTCTTAATTCCCTTTCGGGTAAGATTGCCGGGGTTAATGTTACTCAATCCAGCGGTTCTGCAGGTGCGGGTGCACAGATCATAATCCGCGGAGGAACATCTCTCGAGAGAGATAACCAGCCTCTGTTTGTTGTAGATGGTATTATCTATGACAACTCTACCCCAATAGGAGGAAACAGCGGGTTTGACGGAGCTACCAGAGGTGCTACCACAAACAGTAACCGAATTATGGATATAAATCCGGAAGATATTGAGAATATGTCTGTTCTAAAAGGTCCTGCAGCAACTGCCCTTTATGGTTCAAAAGCTGCTCCGGGTGTAATCTTGATTACAACAAAGAAGGGTGCCGAGGGGGCAACAAGGGTGACTTTCAGCACAAAGCTATCTACCAGCTGGGTAAACAGATTCCCTGAGCAACAGGATATGTACAAAAGAGGTATGTATAACCAAGTAGGGATTTTTAGTGACTTTACAACTCAGTCCTGGGGAAATAAATTCTCGGGCAGCGATAAGATGTATAACAACATTGAGGATTTTTTCCAAAACGGAGTTGTATATGATAATAGCGTTAATGTGTCCGGAGGAACTAAAAACGGGACATTCTTCCTCTCTGCATCTCGTTTTGATCAGGAGGGTATTATTCAGGAGACCGGCTTTAGCAAAAACACATTCCGATTCAACGGAGACCAAAAATTCGGAAAATTTACAGTTGGAGCAAACGTTGCTTACTCATCTGCACTTACCGACAAAACCCTTACAACAGACGGCCTTTGGGGCGGTGGTGGAAATGGAGCAATGACTGCTCTATACGGTTGGGCCAGAAGTGAGGATATCACAAAATATCTTAAAGCAGATGGAACAAAATTACGTATGTTCGAAGGACTTCAGCCACTCTCTTCAGATGTTGAGAACCCATACTGGATTATCAATAAAAACAAGATGTACGACGAGAACAAACGTCTGACTGGTTCAATAAATGCATCATTCAATGTTACAGATTGGTTTGATATCAGCTACAGAGCAGGTATAGACACCTACAACAAGTTTGAGTACACCTTTATTGCACCGGGCGGAGCTGTTCGTGAAACATATCAGGGGGGCCGTCTAAGCCACGCAACTACTAATTAGGGCTTACTGAATAATCTATAATTCATTTAATATCTGCATAATAAATATCAT
>CAYGOE010000138.1:0-1708 GCA_964351405.1 uncultured Muribaculaceae bacterium
TTACTATACAGACAGATTGAATGATCTGGCAGAAAAATGCAAATTTAACTCTATCAAGACATTTACACGCCATTTTAAAACGAATTTCCAGATGACACCCAAACAATGGATGCTGTCAATAAAAAAAGAAGCGTTGATGGAATGTCTCAAAAACACAGACTATCCGCTGAAACAAATTGCAGTCGACTTGGGGTTCTCCAATATCTCACATCTCTCAGATTTCTGTTTGAAAAAGACAGGAATACGTCCCGAAGATATCAGAAAGGATATAAAAAGAGGTTCTATATGAAATACTGTGGGTAGTCAAATTTGAGTTTGCCACAGGTAAAGTAAATCATGTTAATAAAATTCCGGGAGTTTCTATAACCCCTTGCTCTTTTTTTAGCCAATTGAATTTTTGAGTTTATTCCTTCGAGTATGCCATTTGAGATTTTACTCTTTATATATCTCACAATGCCTCTCCAGTGGGCTTTAATGGTATTTACCAATCGGATAAAAGGTTGTATTTTAGATTCCATGGCAAAGTCACACCAAAAGGCCAAATAGCTTTCTGCTTCTTCCGTGTCCTTTATCTGCCAAAAGTCCTCAAACATTTCTTTAAGCCAATATCCCTGCCCTAGCTTTGGATACATCTCGAGTAGTATATCCTTCTCTGTTTGTAGTTTGTCGCTCAATCTCTTTTTCAGAAAAGTATACTTATGTCCTTTCAGCAGCTCATTTCCTGTTCGTTCTAATTTACGGAGTTCATCCATCGCCTTATTGACCTCTTTTACCACGTGAAACTTATCAAATGTTATTTGACTCTCTGGAAGATACGCTGTGCAACCCGCGATAAAAGAGGGAGACATATCTATACAAACATCTTCGATTTGAGTGGTATCTACATGTTTGCTTTCTAAATACTTTACGCTCTCTTCGATACAATCAGAACCTTTGCCCTGACAGGCGTAAAGTACACGCCGTTCGTTCAAATCGACCAAATGTGTGATGTAGTTATGCCCCTTCTTCTGTGAAGTTTCATCAAAACCGATTTGAGTTAAGTTTTCAGGGATATCTTTTTTATGTGCACGTTCTACCCAATAATTGAAAATTCCCCAGATACGTTGTGCGTAAACCTTTAACGTGGAAGCAACGCTGCTTACAGGCATTTCTTTCTCTATCAGTAACATAGAGAACGCTTCAAACAATAAAGTGAAACCACTTCCTTTTCGTGCCCAAGGTACACTTTGAACCTCCGTCTTGCCGTCAGATTGTTTTACCCGGGGTATGCGCGCATGCAAATAGCAGCGATACTGGAAAAAATTCAGATGTTGCCATGTATGATCGCTACTGTCATAAGCTGTATAATAAGCTCCATCGGGCATTAAAAACTTTGAGCCTCGCTCAAAGTCTATGTGGATATCCAACTGTGATATGCTTGGATCAATATCTATTTTGGTAATGATCCACGGTTTTTCCAAACCTAATGCTAAAGTGAAAAGTGCTATTGAATTCATTCCACAAAGTTAATTCAATTTTAATTTACCCATACAATATCATATAGAACCTGAATTCTTGTTAAGAGGGGTACCGGTAAAAACAAAAGATTTTGAATGGAATAGTGACCTTAACTTTTCCACAAACAACAACAAATTGGTTACACTTTCCAGCGACCTATACGAGCCTCAAAACTCCTATATCACAACTGGTGATGCCCAGATTCCTATTT